>JAGWBQ010000005.1 GCA_021295815.1 Gemmatimonadota bacterium
CGCTCAAGTGTCGTACACGACGGTCGACCTGATCATCCCGGCTCACCGCGAGCTCGACGAAACGGACGGATATTCCTCCGCGGACGTCGCAGCCAACAGCAGCGATATTACGATCACGGCAACCGATACAGCAGGCGGCAACCTTACGGTGGCGTTCAACGCAGGCGCCACTCCCGCCACCGGTCAAGGGCAGTGGAGAATCGACAACGCTCCCTCCGGCGGTGTCGTCATCAAGGCGGCGGGCACCGACGCGACCGAGGTGGTTTCGGCGGACTCGATCGCGCTAGACTACGGGCCGACAATACCTTGGACGACCGTGGACGGCGTTTCCGTAGCCTCAGCAAATACCTCGGCCAGCGCGTTCGCGTTCAAGAGGAGTGACGGGACAATCGAGGGCACGGTGGGAACCCGGGTTGACAGCCTGTACGTGAACTCCATCGAAGTTGTCCTCATGGACGGGGCTGGAACGGTGATCGCTGACACTACGGCCGACGACGGCAGCGACAATGGTCTGTACAAGTTCGAGGATCTGCTGGACGGCACCTACCCGATTGCGCTTCAGGTGGGAGCAGTCGGTGGTGTGAATTCCGTAACGGATGCAGACACGACGGGTGTTTGGATGGCTGTCGATGAGATCGTCTGCAACTCCGGGATGGACGACCACGAGGCCGGCACAACGTGGGAATACGGTGATGGTGGATGGGCTTCGGTTGACGCCTGCAACTCCAACGCCTATATGGCTACCCGGACGCTCGCGAATACAGCCCAGGCGGGGGGCGAGGCGGAAGCCAACTTCCGCATGCAGCGCATGAACACCCAGATCCACGGTGTCGTGGCCAACGATCGGACTCCTAAGCAAACGGATGATTTCGGTACGCCGCTGTCACAGGTGTTCGAAGGCTTGACCGTCAACCTCTACACCAGGGCCGATTCCGCGGCGGTTCCGGTGTCGGTGACCCAGACCGTCACTGATGCGGACGGCAGGTACTCCTTCGAGGGCCTGCCTGAAAGCGGTAACTATTGGGTGGGAGCCAACGCCGGCGGATACGATATCGTGCCGAGGTTCGCGCACGTGCCTACCGACGCTACGGCCGACGGCCACATGAACGGTGATCCGACATCCACGGACCTGCCGGCCTGGGACTACGCTACTAGTCAGATCGGTGGAGCTAACCTCGCGGACGGCGACTTGGCATTCCTTTCCAACGGTAACAGTTTGAGGGTGAGGACAGCTGAAAACGACACCAGCTTCATCTATGGTGCGGAAGTCCGACTGGTCAAGTGCACGATGTCCAACAGCAATCTCACTGCCGACCAGGCGACGGGTATCATTACGGGTGACAATCCCTGCACCGAATATGAGATGATGGGTACGCCCGCTGAGACCAGGGTCTGGATCCCTGTTGTTTCGGCAGACCAACGCACGAGCACCTTCTCCAATCTGACAGAGGGCGTTTACCAGGTCCGCACCTATCACCGAAACCACAGTTTCGACAATATTCAGATTATGATCAAGGGTCGCAACGCGCAGACGGTTTCGGTGATCCAGACTGAGAGTTAGGGGAGGTAGCGGTATAGCCTGAACCTTTCAACTCTCCTCAAAGAGGGGACGGTGAACGGAGGCCCTCGCCGGTATTGGCTAAAGGTGGGTGTGCTCGGCTGTCCGGCGGAGGGTTCGGGCGGGAGGGTCGTCTTGCCCACCACATTCCGCGAGGAGGTTGTCGTACTCGCTCCTGGTCCTTTCGGCGATCTTTTTTCATCGCCTTGATCACTTCGACCGAAACTTGGCGGAGCGTCCCGAAATCGATCGGGACGGCCACCCCGTCTCTCGCCCGAGGCAGACGTATCGGGCGCCGATGGAACAAGAGGTTGCCAACGTGCGGGTCCACGGGACGCTCGGGGAACGCATCGGCGACCGCTTCGTGCGAGAACGGCCGCTGTTCGGCCCCTTGGCCCCGCATCCATACCGGCCGGTCGTGCCGAAGAGGCCTGGGCTTTCGGAGGCGCCGGCCCCGTCGCGGACCGCCTGCGCGGCCCCGAGGGTCGAAGTCGAGCATCGCCCACTGGGGAACTACGCACTTGTCGCGGAGAGGTCACCGTGAAAAGGCCCCGTCGCGAAGGCGGCGCATCGTCGCCCAGCTGGCCGACCTGAAGATGCCGGGTGCGCTGGAGAGCCTCGACGAAGCGCTGGCCGGGGTGGACGGCGGCGAGTTCATGGCGGCCGCTCTCCTCGACCGGCTGCTCCACCGGTGCCATATCCGTCAACATCCGGGGCAACAGCTTCCGGATGCGGAGGCGCATGGAGCTGTCGAAGACCATCCACCCGACGGCGTCCGGGGCGGCGGACGCCGAGAGAGCCCGGGAGAGGGGCGAGTCGTGAACCGTCACCACCCGCAACCGGCCCCCGCTTCGGTCGCTACGCTCCCTCCGCAGGGGCCGGTCCGGAATGTGCCATTTTCGATGCCCATTTGACAGGGTGACCTGGTAGCGGTCGAGAAGCTGAAACGAACGACTTCTCCACAAGGAGATCCGGATCAAATTGGGGTTACGGCCGGCCGACGAGCGGATCGAGCGCGTGGAGATCGGCGGGAGATCTTGGTCGCGCTGGAGACCGGGATCGAGTCGGTTCGAACGAGTGCGACGGGACCGGCGGTGGCCGGTTCGTAACTCCGCCCTTGCGCTCTCCCGCTCTTCGCGTAATGTTTCGTGGGGACAGACGTACAGGACCCGTATCACCGTCAAGAGAGGTTGGATGCAGCCGATGCCGCGGAGGGTTGCCCCGGTTTCCCGGACATGCCGCCCTTGCGTTATTCGGCTCGTCTCTCCAAATTTGATCGATGCGAACCTCGCGGGGCGCGGCCTACCCCGGCCCGCCGCCGCACCGTGGCGTCGCGGATCCCCCGTGCGCCATCACTTCCCACCAGGAGGTAGTATGCAGAATTGGGGTAAGAACCTTGCGCCGCTCGCTACGAGTTTGGCGCTGCTCGCAGCGACGGCGGCGGGCGTCCAGGCCCAGACCGGAACGGTTACCGGAACGGTCATGGACGCGGTCAGCGAACAGACCCTCGAATCGGTCCACCTCTCGATTCCGGCCCTCCAGGACGACGGCTGGCTTTCGAACAACGACGGTCGGTTCGTCCTCGTCAACATCCCGGCGGGCACGCATGAGTTGCATGTGCGGCTCATCGGCTACCGGGATCACACTCAGGAGATCACCGTCATCGCCGGTGAGACGAACAACGTCGAGGTGCGGTTGGAGGAGGGAGTCCTGACTCTCCAGGAGATCATCGCCACAGGAGTGGCGGGCGAGACCCCCCGCATCAAGCTCTCGTTCACCGTCGAGAAGGTGGACTTCGAGGAAGCTCCGGTGCCGGCTCCGTCGGCGGACGGACTTCTTCAGGGCCGCGTGGCCGGAGTCAAGGTGCAGAGTTCGTCCGGCAGGCCCGGAGAGCAGTCATCCACCTTGTTACGTGCGCCCACCGGCCTCGCCACGACCAACGCTCCGCTCATGATCATCGACGGCGTGGTCTCGGACAACACCATGGCCGACATCGACGCTCTCGACGTCGAGTCGATCGAGCTCGTCAAGGGTGCGGCGGCGGCCTCGCTCTACGGATCGCGCGCCGCCAATGGCGTCATCGAAATCAGGACCCGCAGAGGCGCCGGTCTGACCATCGACCAGGCCCGGGTCTCGGTTCGCAACGAGTACGGCCAGAACCAGCTCGAGGGCAGCATCGAACTGACCTCGTACCATCCGTACAAGGTCGACGGGAACGGCTTGTTCGTCAACAACGACGGCACTCCCGTCGACTTCTTCGACCTCACCACCGGCAACCCGGTTCTCGACAACGAGTTCAATCCCGGCGAGGCAGGTACGCCGTTCACCTCGTTCCAGGACAACCCTTACCCGGGGACGCTTTACGACCAGGTGGATCGCTTCTTCGATCCCGGTAACACTTATACCCAGTATGTCGCCGCTGAGGGACGAACCGGCTCGACCAACTATCGGGTGTCCTTTTCCAACTCGCGTGACGGCGGCATCCTGCCGGGCAACGAGCTCTTCTACGGAAACGACGGCTTCGGACGTCGCACCTTCCGGGTCAACCTCGACTCTCAGCTCAGGGACAACCTGGACCTCTCGATCAGCACCTACTATGCGAGGTCGATTCAAGACGACGCCGAAGGCTCGTTCTTCAACCTCACCTTCATGGGGCCGAACGTGGATCTGGCAGCGCGCAACGCCGAAGACATGGAGTGCCGCTACGCCGAGGAATTCGGCGGTTGCCTTTACCTGAACCCCGACCCGCGGGCCGGACAGAACAACCCGCTCTATCCGCTCGAGAACCTGGAGTACGACGAGCGCAGGCAGCGCTTCATGGCCTCGGCCAACGCGCGACTCTCACTGACGGACTGGTTCGAGCTCGAGGGAAGCCTCGCCATCGAACGCAACGACTTCCACGCTTTCGATCGGACTCCTCAGGGGTATGTGAATTCGCATTCCTACCCCACGGCTTCCGACTACAATCGGAGCGTCGGGTCCCTCTACCGCTACAACTCGAAGGACGACGACGTCAACGCCTATCTGACGGCGTCCTTCAACCGCGCCTTCGGTGACCTCACCACGCGCACGAAGCTCCGGTACGTCCTCGAGGACGGCCATTTCGAGCAGTTCAGCGCCACGGGGTCGAACTTCACCGTAGCGGGTATTCCACAGTTCAACAACACCGATCCCGAGCAGCGCAGCGCCGCCTCGTTTATCTCCGACATCGTCGCCGAAGGCTACTTCTTCATCACCAACCTCGACTTCCAGGGCAAGTACCTGGGAGACTTCCTGGTGCGCCGCGACGGCTCTTCGCTCTTCGGGCCCGATGCCCGCTGGGCGACCTACTACCGGGCGTCCGGTGGTTGGAGGATGGCTGAGGAGGAGTGGTGGCCGATCGAGCAGCTCGACGAATTCAAGCTACGCTATTCCATCGGATCCGCCGGTGGCAGGCCCCGCTTCGCCTGGCAGTACGAGACCTACAGCGTCAGTGCCGTCAACGGAGCTATCCAGCCCGTGCAGCTGGGCAACAAGGCCTTGAAGCCGCAGCTCTCGGTCGAGCAGGAGATCGGACTCGAGATGCTCGTCATGGGCAAGGCTTTCGTACAGCTCGTCTACGCCGACAACTCCATCACCGACCAGCTCTTGAACGTGCCCCTGCCGGGGTACGCGGGCTTCACCGGTCAGTACCAGAACGCCGGCGCCCTGGAGAGCACCACCTACGAGGCGTCGATCGACTTCCCGATCATCGACCGCCCGGACATGACCTGGACGACCGCGCTCAACTACGATCGCTCGCGTCAGACCATCACCGAGCTCAACCGTCCGCCGTGGCGGAGCGGCCCGCGGTACATCCGAGAGGGCGAGTCCATCGGCACTTTCTACGGTGATCGCTGGGCCACGAGCTGCGCCGATCTTCCCACGGGGACCGACTGCTCGCAGTTCGCGACCAACTCCGACGGTTATTTCGTATATGTCGGTACCGGAAACTCGGCCACCGACGGAATCGCGAAGCAGCTCTGGGGCACGGCGTCGGACGACATGCCCGCCTGCGGAGGCGAGGGGGCGACCACGAGCTACGGCTGGGGTCGTCCGATCAAGGGGCTCGACGCCGAGAACAACTGTTCGCCCTTCCTGCGCATGGGCTACGGTCTTCCCGAATACAACCTGAACTGGAACAACTCGTTCAGGTGGAACAACCTCACGTTAAACGTCCTCCTCGACGGGGAGTTCGGCACCGAGCGGTACAACGGAACCAGGCAGTGGGCGATGCGCGAGTGGCGCGGCGGCGAAGCGGACCAGTCCGGTCTGGCCGACGGCGACAAGAAGCCCGTCGGCTACTACTCCGACGTCTACAACGTCAACTCCGACAACTCGCACTACGTCGAGGACGCGACCTTCGTCAAGGTCCGCGAGCTCGGTCTGCGCTATTCGCTGGATAGCGACATGCTCAGCAACCTTGCGGGTCTGGGCCTGGAATCGGCCGCCGTCTCCCTCACCGGGCGCAACCTCTTCACGTTCACCAACTACCGAGGCTACGACCCCGAGGTGGGCGGGATTCTGAGCGGCGAGGACAACTACGAGTACCCGAACTTCAGGTCGCTGACGGCGGTCCTGGAAGTGGTCTTTTAGAGGAGGAACACACACATGAAGAACTACATCAAGACGCTCGCGCTGGCGCTCGGCCTCGGCATGGCGGCGGCGTGCGGCGACCTTGCGGTCGAGAACCTCAACGCTCCCGACCGCACCAAGGCCATCACCACTCCCAACGACGTGGAGGCTCTCATTTCCGGCGGATTCGCCAACTGGCACCGGGCGGGCAACTACAGCGTCGTCGCACTCACGATGACGTGCCTGGCCGACGGGATGACCTCCTCGTGGGGCAACTTCGGCTGGCGGCACGCCTGCTCGGAGCCCCGCGTTGCCTGGAACAACGAGCCCTCCTGGGGCTACGCCTACCTCACCGACAACACCTGGACCTACTCGTACCGTGCTCTCGCGGGAATGCGCGACGGGCTGGTCGCTATCGAAGGCGGAGTAACGCTCGACGAACAGCACCGCGCCCAGACCTATGCGGCGTTCACGCAAGGTCTCGTGCTGACCCGTCTGGCCAACACCTTCGATCAGGCGTTCATCATCACCGAGGAGACCGACCTCTCCGACCCGAACAACCTGCCGACCCTGGCTTCGTACATGGAGGTCCACCAGGCGGGAATGGCCAGGCTCGATCAGGCCATCTCCATGGCGGGTCAGGGAAGCTTCTCGATCCCCCAGGCCTGGGTGGGATTCGAGGGCGACTGGGACAACGCTCGCTTGATGGGTCTGGCGAACGGATACAAGGCGCGCAACATGATTTCGGTCGCGCGCGACGAGGCGTCCAGAACCGCCACCGACTGGAACGCGGTGCTGGCGGCGGTGGCAGCCGCTCACACCGACGATTACGACCCCTACTACGACGGCGACAACTGGGTTTGGAGCCGGCTCAAGCACCGCTCCGGAGGAGGCGGGTATCCGGGCTGGAACCGTCTCGACATGAACTTCGTCGGCGTGACGGATCAGTCCGGCAACTACCAAGCCTGGCTCAATACTCCGCTAGAGCAGAGGCAGGCGTTCCAGATCGACACGGACGACCGCCGCATCACCGACGGGACTCCGACCGGGGAGGGCCTGTACGCGCGTTACTGGGCGTCGATTCCATTCCGTCCCGAACGCGGCACCTACCACTTCTCCCACTACGGAGACAACCGGTGGAGGCCGCTCTGGGAGAACGACTGGATCGGCAACTACACCGAGTTCCCGGTCAAGGAGCTCGACTTCATCAAGGCCGAGGCCCTTTACCGGACCGGCGACATGCAGGGAGCGCTGGAAATCGTCAACAAGTACCGGACCATGAACGGGCAACTCCCGCCGGCCACTCTCGACGGCGTTTCCGGCCCCCGATGCACGCCGCGACGGCAGTATTCGACCGGTGGCGAGTGCGCGGACTTCTGGGAGGTGCTCAAGTACGAAAAGGCTATGGAGATCTACAACTACGGCGCGGGTACGGCATTCTACGACGACCGCGGCTGGGGCGATCTCATCACGGGCAGCCCCATTCACTTCCCGGTACCCGGTAGCGAGCTCGACCTCCTGCTTCTCGACATATATACCTTCGGCGGAGGAGGACCGGGCTCCGCGCCCAGGATCTTCAACAATTCGACGGACGATGCCACCATCCGTTGGAAGAGGGAGGCGCTCGAGGCCTTCGACCAGGCCATGGCCGAGGAGCGACTGCACCCCGGCGCCATCCGCTAGCGAGGATCGGTACACCGGCATGAAGCCTTTCCAGGCTTCGTGATCGGAGGGGCCGTCGCGTCGAAAGGGCGCGGCGGCCCCGAATCGTATCGGGCAGTCTGCGGACGAAGCCTCCCGCAACCTTCGAGCGACTGACAGGGGCTGCGCAGCTCGAACAACTGATTTCATATCGGCAAGCTGCGAGGTCGCGGCGAACTGGCTCGAGGATCCCGGGGGACTAGCCCGCCTCGTCGATCACCAGCCTGCGCGGCGTCCGGGCGAACCGAAGCCGCATGCGGACCAGCAGGAGCAGCGCCACCACGGCTATCCCGACCGCGAGGCCCCACCAGATGCCCTCCGGACCGTGACCCCAGGTGAAGCCGAGCAGCCAGGAGACCGGGAGTCCGATAGCCCAGAAGGCCACAAGCGAGATCAGCATCGGGACCCGCGTGTCGGCTATCCCGCGCAAGGCTCCGGCAGCGACCACCTGAATCCCGTCGAATACCTGGAAGACTCCGGCGATGGGAATGAGCAGCGCGGTGATCGCCACGACCTCGGGGTCATTGGTGAAAATCTCGGAGACGGTCCGGGGGAAGACGATGAACAGCGCGGCCGTCAAGGTCATGAACCCGGCTCCGGCCAGAAGTCCGGCCCCTGCGGCGCGGCGCGTTCCCCGCGGATTCCGGGCGCCCACGGCCCTGCCCACCAGCACGACGGTAGCCTGCGCGATGCCCACAGGGACCATGAAGGTCTGAGCGGCGAGCATGAGCGCCACCTGATGCGCGGAGACGGTGACCGCTCCCAGACTGCCCATCATGAAGAGGGCGGCTGCGAAGACGCCGAACTCGAGCCCCTGGTGGACTCCGATGGGTGCACCGACCTCGACGATCCGACGTAGGGGCTTCAATCTCGAGACCTCCGGACGATATGCGGCGAGGAAGGGCCGAAGCTGTTTCCAGGCCAGAACCGTCAGGGTGACGAGCATGAACCAGCGCGATATGCTGGTTCCCCACGACGATCCGACGGCGCCGAGCGCGGGTGAGCCCAGGTTGCCGAACACGAGTATCCAGTTGAGGAAGACGTTCACGGCGTTGCCGAGGACGATGGTGATCACCACCGGGCGCACCAGGCCCATTCCCTGAAGGGACTGCCGCAAGACGATGAAGCCGTAGAATGCAAACATCCCCGGGATGAGCGCGCGGGCGTAGGCGCCGGCCAGGGGCACCACTTCAGGATCCTGACGAAGCAGGGGAATGCCGAGCAGGGCGTCGGCGGGGAAGAGCGCCAGCGAAGCCAGTATCGCAAGGGCGAGCGCGAGCACGATTCCTCTCTGGATGGCCCTGGCGATGCCCTCAGGGTCCCGGGCCCCGACAGCCTGGGATACGATGGGGTCGAGCGCGAAGAGCAACCCCATCCCAAAGACGGCGATGGTGAAAAAGTAGCCGTTCCCGAGCGCCACCGCGCCCAGATCGACCGCCGACACCCGCCCCACCATGGCGGTATCGACCAAACCCATCGCCATTATCCCGACCTGAATGAAAGCCACGGGCAGAGCGAGCCCGAGGAGCTCCTTCATTACCTCCCGAGTCGGGAAAAACGTGACGAGACTCATCGGCACCCGAACCCCCGCCGAACCCAGGAGTGCCGACGGCGCCGAGGCCGCCGGTAGGAGCGTTCGGTCCGCACTTCGGTCCCTAACCGGAAAGGAGACGCGGCGAGACCAGGGCTGTCCGACCCGGCCGGCGTCTTGCACCCGCCTCCTCGCACCGGCCGCTCACACCTTGACGATTCGGGGCGCTTGAAAGAGTTTTGGCCTTCCGCACCGGGTACGCACCCCGCGCAACAGGTGCGCACTTCAGCATCATTCCATGTTCAAGACACTGATCGGCCGTTCCATCTTCCTGGCCTTCGTGACCGGCCTGGCCGCGTGGACCCTATACGACAACGGCCTCAAGCTGGGCCTCGACCTCCAGGGCGGCATGCATATCGCGTTGGAGGTGGACGACCCCGAAGGCAACATGTCCGCGGAAGACAAGGCGGACGCCATCGACCAGGTGGACCGGGTGCTGCGCACGCGGATCGACGAATTCGGGGTGGAGGAGCCGCTGATCCAGCAGGTCGGTCCCGAGCGCCTCATCGTCGAGCTCGCCGGCATCGACGACGAGGACCGCGCCAAGTCCATCGTTCAGCGCAACGCCTACCTCGAGTTCAAGCTCGTACAGCCCGTGACCGAGATCGCTTCCGCCTTTCCGCGCATCGACCGCGCCATCGTGGCCGAACTCGGTGTGGACTCGATCCGAGCCTTGGGTCGAGGCGTGACCACGGTCGAGGAGACCACGTCCAGCCTGGAGGATCTTCTGACCACTGCACCCGCCGAGCCCGACTCGGGCGCCGGAGCGACCGAGGAAGATCAGGAGGGAGCGGAAGCCGACGACGAGGGTGACGAGGACGAGGGAACCGCGCCGCTCAACCCGTTCCAGGTTCTTCTTAACCAGGGTGACACGGAAGGCGCCTTCCTCGTCGCCGAAGCCGACGTGGCGACGGTCGACGCCTACCTCGCCATCGACGACGTGCGCCGAGCCGTTCCCCGCAACCTCGCGCTCCACTGGGGCGACGAGCCGGTGGTGCTGGCCGCTCAGACCTATCGCAGGCTCTACGTCCTCGACGAAGACCCGTTCCTCACCGGCGAAGGCCTCGAAAGCGCGGTGGCCGGGCGCGACCCCCAGACCAACCAGCCCGAGGTCCAGTTCAAACTGACCCGTGCCGGAGGGCGTTCCTTCGGCGCCGCCACGGGGGCCAACGTCGGCAGACTCCTGGCCGTGGTGCTCGACGACGAGGTCATGAGCGCGCCGATCATCCAAGACCGGATCAGCCGGAACGGGCGAATCGAGATGGGCGGCGGCGGGATGGCGGAGGCCGCGGACCTCGCCCTGGTGCTGCGCGCAGGTGCGCTTCCGGCCCGGATCAACATCGTGGAGGAGCGCACCGTCGGTCCCTCGCTGGGCCAGGACTCGGTGGATCAGGGGCGCGTCGCGGGCATCGTAGGCATCGCCTTCGTGATCGTCATCATGCTGGCCTACTACCGGGTGGCGGGGGCGCTGGCGATACTGGCGCTCGGCATCTACGTCCTACTTGTGCTAGGCGGACTCGCCGGATTCGAGGCCACCCTGACACTGCCGGGCATCGCCGGCCTCATCCTCTCCATCGGCATGGCGGTAGACGCCAACGTACTCATCTTCGAACGAATTCGCGAGGAGCTGGGGTCGGGCAGACCCGTTCACAAAGCGGTAGGCGAGGGATTCCGACAGGCCCTCTCCGCGATCGTCGACGCCAACATCACCACCCTGATCACCGCGCTCATTCTCTATCAGTTCGGTACAGGTCCGGTGCGAGGGTTCGCAGTCACGCTCTCGATCGGCATCATCGCCTCCTTCTTCTCGGCAATCTTCGTGAGCCGCACCTTCTTCATAGCCTACCTGAAGTATCGCAGGGCCGGCTCCTCGCTCGCGATCTGACACCATGAGAATATTCTCCAACGCCAGCTTCCGCTTCATCGAAGGGCGGCGCATCGCCTACGTCGTCTCCGGCGTCATTCTCACCGCCGGCATCACGGCCATGGTGGTGAACGCATTTTCCATCGGGAGTTGGCAGAACTACGGCGTCGACTTCACCGGCGGATCGCTGGTCCAGGTGGCTTTCGACGAGGCCGGCGAAGGCAGGGACGCGGGCGGCCTTAGGGCCGCGCTCGGCGGAGCCGGCGCACCGGACATCACCCGCTTCGGAAGCGAGCTCGAGTTCGTGATTCGCACCCCGGTGCCCGAAGGCGCTTCCATCGCCGATGTCGCGAACGAACTGGAGGCGGAGCTCGCGGCCACCTACGGGGAAGGCGCGCCCGAGGTGGTGCGAACGGAGGCGGTCACCGCCAAGGTGGGCAGCGAACTTCAGACCAAGGCCCTCTCCGCCATCCTCTTCTCCTTCCTCCTCACGCTCGTCTATCTCGCCTTTCGTTTCGAGGTGCGCTTCGGACTCGCCGCAGTCATCGCCACCGCGCACGACATCCTTATCACCCTCGGCTTCCTGGCCATCTTCCGGGTCGAGATCGCTCTGGCGACCGTGGCCGCGATCCTAACCATCGTCGGCTACTCGCTCAACGACACCATCGTCGTCTTCGACCGCGTCCGCGAAAATCTGAACAAGAAGGGGGGTGCGCGGCGCGATCCCGTCGAGCTGGTGAACGCCTCCATAAACGAGACCCTTCCAAGAACGGTGCTCACCTCGGGAACGACGCTGGTGGTGCTCCTCTCTCTCCTCCTTCTCGGCGGCAGCGTGATCCGCGACTTCACCCTCGTGCTCATTCTGGGTGTGATCGTAGGAACCTACTCTTCCATATTCGTCGCCTCTCCGGCTCTCATCGAGATCCGCAGACGTTTCGGGGCGGGCAGGACCGCAGGCGCGAATCCCCGAATCGAGCCGAGGACGGCGAGGGCGAGAGCGTAGCGCCGTGACCGACCGGCTGCCGGAGCTCTTCGACAGCCACTGTCACCTCACGGCTCCGGCATTCGCCCACGATCTCGAACACGTTCTGGAGCGGGCCCAGGCCGCAGGCGTCGGCCGCTGGGTGACGATCGGTTCGGATGTGGAGGACTCTCGGGCGGCGCTCGCCCTTGCGAGAAGGGCGGGCGGCTGGGCGACCGCCGGCTGCCATCCGCACGAGGCTGATAACTCCGACGCCTCCACCGTCGGCCGGATAAGGAAGTTGGCGACCGAGCCCGAGGTCGTGGCCGTCGGCGAGACCGGTCTCGACTATCATTACGGCCGTTCGTCCGGGAAAACGCAGCGCGAGCTCTTCACCAGGCATCTCGCGCTCGGCGCCGAACTCGGCCTTCCCGTCGTGGTACACGCGCGCGACGCGGACGCCGACGTCGCGGACGCCATTTCGAAGGCGCCGGTCCGGACGCTCGGCGTGCTGCACTGCTTCACCGGGGGAGCGCGCGCCTTCGAAGCGGCCATGGCGCGCGACTGGTATCTCTCGCTCTCGGGGATCGCCTCCTTCAAGAACTTCGCCGCCGCGGACCTGGTGCGAAAGGTCTCCCACGACCGTCTCCTGATCGAGACCGATTCGCCCTACCTGAGCCCGGTGCCGTTCAGGGGAAGGCGAAACGAGCCCGCGCATCTGCTCCATGTGGCCGAGGCGGTCGGCCGGCTGCTCGGGATGACGGTCGTCGAGGTCGCGCGCATGACGACCGGGAACGCTCTTCGTTTCTACGGTTTGAACGGCGATGCGGCCGGCGGAGGGATGGGGCCGTATGGCGGCTAGCGTCCGCCCGGGTGCGGTCCGGGTGCTCCCAGACTCGGTGGCGAACCAGATCGCCGCCGGAGAGGTGGTGGAAAGGCCGGCCTCGGTGGTTAAGGAACTGGTGGAAAACGCACTCGACGCCGGAGCCTCCAGGATCGATATCGATATCGAGGCGGGCGGTCGACGCCTGATCCGGGTCGCCGACGACGGATGCGGCATGGTGCGTAGAGACGCCATCCTGGCGCTGGAGCGCCACGCCACCAGCAAGATCGAACACGCCTCCGACCTGGCAGGGGTGGCCACGCTCGGCTTTCGGGGCGAGGCGCTGCCCTCGGTGGTCGCGGTCTCCCGGACGGTCATCGACACCCGAGCCGAGGACGAAGCTGTCGGCACCCGGGTCAAGGCGTCCGGCGGCGTGATAGCTTCGGTGGCGGACCACGCGCGCACCTGCGGCACCACGGTCGAGGTCCGTTCTCTCTTCTTCAACGCGCCTGCGCGGGCGAAGTTCATGAAGTCCGCAGCCGCCGAGGCGCGGGTGACGGCGGAGGTCGTGACCGGGCTGGCCGTGGCCAATCCCCCGATCGGCTTCGCGTTGCGCTCGGGCCGACGAGCGCTGCTCGACCTTGCTCCCGCCGAAAGCGCGCTCGAACGTGTGAAGGACCTCTGGGGCGAGAAGGCCGAGACCCTGATCGAGCTGGCGGCGGAGGCTGACGGCTACACCCTGCGCGGACTTGCGCAGCGCCCCGACGCCGCGCGTCCCGGCGGCAGACGCGCTTACCTGGTTGTGGGGGCGCGCCCGGTGCGCGAGCCCCGCCTGCTGCGCGCCGCCGAACGCGGATATCTCACGACCATCCCTGAAGGAGCCGTCCCCTGGGTCTTCCTCTACTTGGAGGCTCCTGCGGGATACGTGGATGTGAACGTGCATCCCGCGAAGGCCGAGGTTCGCTTCCGGGAGCTCCGACGAGTGGAGGAGCTTGTGGAGAGCGCGGTGCGCGATGCGATGAGGGGCGTGGCGAGCGGGGCCAGCTTCGCGGACGGCCGCACCGACGCCTACACCCCGGACGGCCGCCCGCGGACCGATCCGGGCGGCGTCGCCGAGGGCGGTGGACGGGGCTACCGCGGCGGCTTCGCGGAAGGCGGTCACGGGCGCCACCCGGACCCCGGAACCGGTGACCAGGCTGCGGCCGGGGAGCGGCGTCGGACGGACGCCGACCTCTTCGGCCCAGGTCGTCCGACCCACCTTACCGGCTCGCACCCGCCCGAGGCCGGACGCTCTCCTTCGCCGCGCATGTGGCAGGCGCTCAACACCTACATACTCGCCGAGGTCACCGAAGGGCTCCTGGTCGTGGATCAGCACTCCGCCCACGAAAGGGTCCTCTTCCACCGTCTTATGGCCCGGTTCCGGAGGGGTGGGGCCGAGTCGCAGCGTCTCCTCTTCCCGGTGACAGCGCGACTGAGCAGAGCCGAGTTCGCGCAGGTGCTCGAACTGTCCTCGGTCCTCGCCGCCGCCGGGTTCGAAACCGACGTCTTCGGCGTCGACACCGTGATTCTGCGCGGCGCTCCCAACCCGCATCCCTACTTCGACGCCGAGCGCGCCTTCCTCGAAATGGTCGGAGAGCTCGCCGCCGGGTCGGAGCTCGTCCGTTCAGCGCGGAACCAGTACGAGAAGATCGCCATGACCTTCGCCTGCAAGGGGGCGATCAAGGCCGGGCAACCTCTCGCCGAGGCCGAGATGCGGGAGCTCTTCGACCAGCTCTTCGCCACCGACCTTCCGTACCACGACGTGCACGGCCGGCCGACCATCGTGCGGCTTCAGGCGAGCGAGATCGCGCGGCGCTTCGGCAGGTGACCGAGGCTCTGGTCGGCAGGTGACCGAGGCTCTGGCCATAGTCGGAGCCACCGCGACCGGCAAGACGGCCCTGTCGCTGGCGCTCGCTGAAACGATTCCGGCCGAGGTGATCTCGATGGATTCGCGCCAGATCTATCGCGGCATGGACATCGGAACCGGAAAGGTCGAGCCGGCGGAGGCGACCGGCGTTCCCCACTGGGGCATCGACCTGGTCGAACCGACGGAGAGCTTTTCCGCCGGGGAGTTCGCCAGAGCGGCGCGCGGCTGGATCGGCGACATACGCGATCGCGGCCGGCTGCCGCTCCTCGTGGGCGGTACAGGGTTCTACCTGAGGGCGCTCGTTCATCCCGTCTTCCGAGAACCCGAGCTCGACCGCGAGAGGACCGCCCGACTGCGCAGCTATCTCGCGCAGGTGCCGCTCGAGCGGCTCGAAGACCTGGTGGGCGCGCTCGACCCGGTCCGCGCGGAGATGGCTGTCGCCGGCGGGCGGCAGAGAATGAGCCGCACGGTCGAGCTGGCGCTTCTGACCGGACGGCCGCTCTCCTGGTGGCACGCCTCCGCTCCGCCTGAAGCTCCGCCCGTCGCGGCTCGCACCGTCCACCTCATCCTGGATCGCGACGAGCTCCATCGGCGGATAGACGCCCGCGTGCGCTCCATGGTTGGGAAAGGCCTGGCCGACGAGGTGCGCGGGCTGCTCGACGCGGGCTGCTCGACCGAGTCGCCCGGGATGTCCGCAATGGGGTATCGGGAAATGGCCGAACACCTCGCCGGCAGGATTTCCCTGGAGGAGGCGATTGACCTGATGACCAGATCGACCCGACACTACGCCCGGCGCCAACTGACCTGGTTCCGAAATCAGTTGCCCGCCGACACGGTCCAGGTGAGCGCCGCCCTCGCCCTCGACGCGCAGGTGGGCGCGGCCCTGGAGGCGATCCGGTGAAGATCGGGATCACCTGCTATCCCACCTACGGCGGCTCGGGGGCCGTGGCGACCGAGCTCGGCATAGTCCTCGCGGAGCGGGGACACGACGTGCACTTCATCTCGTACGATCAGCCCTTCCGGCTCGATCGCTTCCGCGAGCGGGTCTACTTCCACGCCGTCGAGATGGAAGACTATCCGCTCTTCGAGCATCCTCCCTATGCGCTGGCGCTCGCTGTCGCACTCCACGACGTGGCGCTCAAGGCGGAGCTCGACCTGGTGCACGTGCACTACGCAATCCCACATGCCACTTCGGCGTGGATCGCCGCCGAGATGCTCGGTGAGACGCACGGCCTTCCCGTGGTTACCACGCTCCACGGCACCGACGTGACCCTGGTCGGCCTCCACCCCTCGTTCCACGCCATCACGCGTTTTTCCATCGTCCGCTCCGCAGGTATCACGGCGGTTTCCGATTTCCTGAAGCGACAGACGGTTTCCGACTTCGCGGTACCCGGCGAGCGCATCACCGTCGTCCCCAATTTCGTGGACACCGAGGTCTACCGACCCGACCGCGGCCGCCACCACCGCCAGGCCCTCGCGGAGGCCGACGAAAAGGTCGTCCTGCACGTCTCCAATTTCCGGCCGGTGAAGAGGGTGGTCGACGTGGTCGAGATCTTCGCGAATCTGCGGCGGGAGGTGGAGGCGAGGCTGGTTTTCGTCGGTGACGGTCCCGAGCGGGCGCGGGCGATCCTGCGGGCCGAGGAGCTGGGGGTGGGCGAACGGGTGATCTTTCTTGGAAAACACATGGCGGTCCACGAAATCCTGCCCAGCGCCGATCTCTTTCTGCTCCCCTCGGAGAGCGAGTCGTTCGGGCTGGCCGCGCTTGAGGCGATGGCCTGCGGCGTACCGGTCGTGGCGAGCGACGCGGGCGGCATTCCGGAGGTCGTCGAGCACGGAGAGACCGGCTACCTCTTCCCGCCCGGCGCGGTGGAGGCCATGACCGCAGGCGCGGTGGAGATCCTGGGGAAGCCCGGACGACGGGAGGAGTTCGGGCAGGCGGCGCGAGCGCTCGCGGCCGAGCGTTTTTCGAAGGAGAAGATCGCTCCGCGCTACGAAGCCTATTACCGTACCGTCATGAACGGCGAGGTTCCGTCCGGTCGGGAGCCGTGAGCCTCTGGGAAGCGGCGCTGCTGGGGCTCGTCCAGGGGGCGACCGAGTTTCTGCCCGTGTCGAGTTCCGGCCATCTCGTACTGACGCAGAGCGCACTCGGACTCGCTCTTCCGGGTGTGGTCTTCGAGGTCGCGCTCCACGTCGCCACCCTCATCTCGGTGGTCTGGGCCTACAACCGTCGGATCGCCTGGCTGATCCGCGGGATGTTTGCACTCGATGGCGCTGCGGTCCGGTACCTGGGCGCCCTCGTCCTGGCAACCCTGCCCGCCGCCCTCCTGGGCCTGCTCGCCGGCGACCGGCTGGCCGCGCTCTTCGAAGACGCCCAGGTCGCTGCCGGCTCCCTTCTCGTTACCGGCCTGGTACTCTGGTCGACCAGGCGAGCGAGGCGAGGCGAGGCCGACGGCGCGGACGTGCCCGGCTGGCGACAAGCCCTCCTGATCGGTCTGGCCCAGGCGCTCGCGCTCGTGCCCGGCATATCGCGCGCCGGGATGACGGTCGCGGCCGGACTCTTCCTGGGTTTGCGCGGCAGGGATTCGGCGCGCTTCTCCTTCCTGATGGCGATTCCGGCCATCGCGGGAGCCGCGGTCCTCAGTCTGCCGGAGGCGATCCGCGGGACGAGAGCGGCCGGCGGTGACATGGCGCTACCGCTCGCCGTCGGATTCCTCGTTGCGGCGGTTACCGGCGTCGTCGCCATTCGCGCGCTTGTCGGCGCGCTGACCCGCGGCGGTCTGCACTGGTTCGCGCCTTACTGCTGGCTCGTCGGCGGCATCGGGCTGCTATGGCTTGTCGCCGGCGGCTGGGGCTAGGCCGCGCCAGGGCCGCTACTCTCCCGAAAGCTCCATTGATCTGCCGCGTGCGTCCGCGAGCGCGCTTTCCGGGTCGGGATAGAAGCGGATGCCCTCCTTCTGAAGGATGCCCATCCGGGCCATCTCCTCGGCCACCTCGGGCTGCACGCCCCAGAAGTAACAGTGGGTGTCGGAGGCGAGAAGGTTCCTGGTCAGGTCCGCGAGCGCGATGCACGCGGTCGGATCGATATAGTAGACGTGCCTCATGCCGAAGACGCATCCCGCCAAACGCCTGTCTTTCAGCGACACGAGATCGGACACCGCGTTCACCGTCCCGTAGAAGAGGGCTCCCCGGAAACTGACGACCTCTACGTTGGGAGGGGGCTCCGACGGAAGCGGGCCGATCGGGACCAGAGGCTGGTAGTCGAGCATCGCCCGGTCTCCGCGCGTCACCTGGACGAAGTCGCGTATGCGCCGGACGAGAAGGAGCGCCGAGACCCCGATCCCAAGCGGCAATACCCAGCGTATGTCCCAGAAGAGAGTCGCACCGAGCGTCAGAAGCAGTACGAACCGCTCTCCCCAAGATGCCAGCCAGAACCGGCGGATGCGACCCACCTCGATCATCTGGAACGACACGAGCAGCAGCACGGCGGCCAGCGAGGTCAGCGGAACGTAGGAGAGCGCTCCCGCCAATGTGAGCACGAAAACGGCTACGATCACCGCATGGAAGATGCCGGCGAGCGACGAACGAGCGCCGCTGCCGAGGCAGACCGCGGTTCTGGCCACGCAACCTCCAACCGGCAATCCGCCCCAGATGGCGGTCGCGACGTTGCCGGCGCCTAGAGCCAGGAACTCGCGGTCCACGTTGACCGGGGTGCCGCGCTGCCTGCAAGCCATCAGAGACGAGAAGATCGACTCGGAGCTGGCGAGGAATGCGATGGCCACGGCGAAGAGCGAAAGGTCGCTCGCATGTTCCCAGCTCGGGAGCTCGGGGAAGGGCAGGGAGTTCGGGATGGCGCCGAATACGGTTCCGACGGTGGACACTTGCAGATCTAGAGCCCGGACGAGCACCGCCCCGACCAGGAGCGCAAGCGGATAGGCGGTCGCTTTCGGCAGAAAACGCCTGGCGAGGAAGATCGTGGCGAGCGTGGCGAGACCTACCGCGAAGGTGGTGGCATGGAAGCCGTCGAACCGATCCCACAGGCCTTCCATGATGAAGACGAAGTTGTGGGAGTGGGACGCCTCGCCGGGGCCGTGCTCATGGGCGCTGGCTCCGAGCCCCAGAAAGGGTACGATCTGGCCGGCGGCGATCACAAGCCCCATGCCGCTCACGAAACCGGTCACCACCGACTGCGGCATCGACTCCACCAGGAATCCGATGCGCATCGCGGCCACGATCAGCAGCAGCAGCCCGGCGGACAGGGTCGCCGTGAAAAGACCGCCAAGACCGAAGCCTTCGATCACGACAACCGAGATCAGTATGCAGGACTCGGTGGGACCACCGATCTGGAATCGCGAAGGGCTGAGAAGCGATATCACCGCGCCCCCGACGATGATGCCGACGAGCCCGGTCTGCGGCGGGGCTCCTGCCGCGATAGCCACGACCAGCCCGAGGGGGACCGCGATGACCGCGACCGCGAGTCCCGAGGAGAGGTCGGCGCCCAGATCCTTGCCGGAGTAGCCGCGCGGGACGACGCGACCGTACTCGGAGGCGAGCAAGGACATGAATCTTGGCATGGGGCCGAACCTACCCGGTCGGATCGACGCTTGTTCCTGACTCGCCGACGGCGCTCAAGACCGCGGCCTTCCGCCGAAGATCGGCTTCTCTACCGGTTAAGCGAGGGGCCGACCACCCCTGCAGGATGATCGGCCCCGGGCCGCCGCACGACTCGAAAATCCTACGCGGCCCGCCCCGTTCCGAGGCTCGCGCGGCTCGGCCGGGAACGGCCGTCCGCTTGTGGGCCCCTAGTACATCCCGCCCATGTCGCCGGCCCCCGGAGGACCGCCCGCAGAAGCCTTCTCCTCCTCGGGAATCTCCACGACCACCGCTTCGGTGGTGAGAAGCAGGCCGGCGATGGACGAGGCGTTTTGAAGCGCCGTGCGCACGACCTTGGTCGGGTCGATCACGCCGGCGGAGGTCAGGTTCTCGTACTCGCCGGTGAGGGCGTTGTAGCCGTAGGCTCCCTCGCCGCCGCGAATCCGGTCCACCACGATGCTCCCGTCGACGCCGGCGTTCTCGGCGATCTGCCTGACGGGATGCTCGAGCGCCCGAGAGAGGATGTTGACCCCGACCACCTCGTCCTCACTTTCGGGAGTGACGGAATCGAGCACGGACTGCACCCGGAGCAGCGCGACGCCGCCGCCGGGAACGATGCCCTCTTCGACGGCGGCACGGGTCGCGTGGAGCGCGTCCTCGACCAAAGCCTTCTTCTCCTTCATCTCGGTCTCGGTGGCCGCACCCACGTTGATCACCGCGACGCCGCCGGCGAGCTTCGCCAGACGTTCCTGAAGCTTCTCGCGGTCGTAGTCGGAGGTGGACTTGTCGATGGCGACGCGGATCTCGTCGATGCGACCCTTGATCCTGTCGCCGTCACCGCCACCGTCGATGATGGTGGTGTCGTCCTTGTCGATCACCACCCTCTTGGCGTGGCCCAGATCGGAGGCCACGGCGTTTTCGAGCTTGAAGCCGACCTCCTCGGAGATCACCTGACCGCCGGTCAGGATCGCGATGTCCTGGAGCATGGCCTTGCGCCGGTCGCCGAATCCGGGGGCCTTGACCGCCGCGACCTTCAACGTGCCGCGCAGCTTGTTCACGACGAGGGTCGCCAGCGCCTCGCCCTCGACGTCCTCCGCGACGATGAGCAGCGGACGCCCGGACTGCGCCACCTTCTCGAGGATGGGCAGCAGGTCCTTCATCGCACTGATCTTCTTGTCGTGGATGAGGATCATGGGCTCGTCGAGCACCGACTCCATCCGCTCCGGATCGGTGACGAAGTAGGGGGAGAGGTAGCCTCGGTCGAACTGCATGCCCTCGACGGTGTCGAGAGTGGTGTCGAGGCCGCGCGCCTCCTCCACTGTGATCACGCCGTCCTTGCCCACCTTCTCCATGGCGTCGGAGATGAGCTCGCCGATCTCGGCGTTGTTGTTGGCGGAGATGGCGCCTACCTGCGCGATCTCCCGCCTGCCCTTGGTCTCGACCGAGAGGCCCTGGAGCTCGGCCACCGCCCGCTCCACCGCCCTGTCGATGCCGCGCCGGATCCCCATGGGGTTGGTGCCGGCGGTGACGTTCTTGAGGCCCTCGCCGAATATGGCCTGCGCGAGGACGGTCGCGGTGGTGGTGCCGTCGCCGGCCACGTCCGAGGTCTTGGTGGCGACCTCCTTCACCATCTGGGCTCCCATGTTCTCGACGGGGTGCTCGAGCTCGACCTCCTTGGCCACGGACACGCCGTCCTTGGTGACGGTCGGGGAGCCGAACTTGCGATCCAGAACGACGTTACGACCCTTGGGGCCGAGCGTCACGCGGACCGCCTTCGCGAGCTTGTCGACGCCGGTCTTCAGGCGTG
Organism: Gemmatimonadota bacterium; assembly: GCA_021295815.1. Lineage (NCBI taxonomy): Bacteria > Pseudomonadati > Gemmatimonadota > Gemmatimonadota bacterium. The sequence goes on from JAGWBQ010000005.1 coordinate 21,395, forward strand.
ACCGCGCCTCGACATCAAACACCAGCTCTTTGGCTGCCATGCTTGTTTCTCCTTGTTTCTGTTGGGGGCTACGAGACGATGGCGAGGATGTCCGACTCGCGAAGAATCAGATAGTCCTGGCCGTCGAGGGTGACTTCGGTGCCGCTGTACTTGCCGTACAGGACGCGATCGCCTTCGGACACGTCCATGTCGAGGCGGGTACCGTCGTCGGAGAGTCGGCCGGGGCCGACCGCGGTGACTTCGCCCTGCGAGGGCTTCTCCTTGGCGGTGTCGGGGATGTAGAGGCCTCCCCGCATCTGCTCGGCCTCGTCGAGCGGCTTCACGACCACTCGGTCGGCCAAGGGCCTGACGTTGCTCATGCGCGTTCCTCCCGTTATGGGACAGTTGTTGGTGGGTGCGTACGCCGCGAGCGAGCGTGCGTCGCGGGTTGTTGGCACTCGCAGGCATCGAGTGCTAACAGGGGGAAGATAACCAAGAACTCGAGGACGGGTCAAGTCCCCACCGGCCGTCGCGGATGACGACGACCGGCGTCGAGAGGTCAACCGGTCAGCATCCCCCCCGCCGCCGCCAGGCCGTGGAGAGTGAGGTCGGGTTCGACCTGATCGACGCAGGTCAGGCTCGGGGCCACCACTCCCGCGAGACCGCCGGTGGCCACCACGAACGGATCCCGCCGCCACTCGTCCTTGATCTGTCGCACGATCGTCTCCACCCCGGCGATCGCCGTCCAGAAGACGCCGCTCCGCATGCACTCCTCGGTGCGGGTCCCAATGATCTTCTTCGGCAGGCTCATCTCGATCACCGGCAGCTTGGCGGTCCTTTCGGCCAGCCACTCGAGTCCGGCGTTGAGGCCGGGTGCGATCACTCCGCCCACGAAGGTGCCGTCGCCCTCGATGCAGTCGAAGGTGGTCGCCGTCCCCAGGTCCACCACGATAGTGTCCTTGCGGTAGAGGACCTTGGCCGCCACGGTGTTCGCGACCCGGTCGGCTCCAACGGAGAGAGGCTCGTCCACCGCCAGCCTGATGGGCAGGGCGGATGCGGGACCGACCGCCAGCACCTCGCCCGCCACGAGCGACCTCAGAGTGTGCATCCAGACCTGATTCGCGGACGGCACCACGGAGCCGACGACTCCGAGCTCGACCCGACCTCTTCCCACGCCGGCGCGGTCCAGGAAGGTGCCCACCAGCGCGGTCATCTCGTCGGCCGTCCTGCGGACAGAGGAGCTCACCCTCCAAGAAGCGGCGATCTTCCCCGGGCCGGTGGCCCATCCCACCACGGTCTCGGTATTGCCGACGTCGACAACCAGGCTCTCACGGAATTTCATCGGTCGCCTCCCGACACTGCGTGCACGCTTCCGCCCGCCACCAGTCTTCGCTGGCCGTCGGCCAGTTCGACTTCCAGCGAGCCTTGCTTGGAGATGCCCACGGCCCAACAGCCGCCCAGCGCCTCCGTCTCGACCTCGCAACCCCTTAAGATATCGATTCCCGCGATCTCGCGGTGGAGAGCCTCGGGCAGTTCGGTGCCCGCGAAGCCGACCAGCGTGCGCAGTTCGGAGACCAGAGCCTCCACCACGACCGGTTCGTCCACCCGTACCCGCCCCATTCCGCCCCGCACCTCCTCCACGGTGGTCGCCGTCGTCTCGATCTCGCTGGGGAAACCTGCGGTCGGTCTGCGTAAATTGATGCCGACACCTACCGCGACTAGTGCGGGGTCGAAGGCTCCGGGGACGACTTCGCACAGGATGCCGCCGACCTTGCGCCCGCCGAGGAAGAGGTCGTTCGGCCACTTGAGTCCCACCGAACCCACGCCTTCCGCGACCGCCTCGATGGCGCGGGCCGCCGCAATCCCGGCGAGGAGCGGCAGCGTGGTGGCCCCGACGACGGTCTCCACGAGCGCCGAGAAGCTTATGCCCGCCCCGGGAGGAGAGTGCCAGCGCCGGCCTCTCCGTCCTCTGCCGGCGGTCTGCTCGTCGGCAATGACCACGCTTCCCGGAGGCGCACCCCGACCTGCGAGAGCGAGCAGACGCGAGTTGGTCGAGCCGATGCTGGCGTAGGTCTCCAGATAGGGGAGCCCCCAGGTTCGCCGCCACTTCTCGCGGGCGACGCCGTGCCAGCTTTCGAGGCGGACGGCTCCGACGCCGCCTTGGCCCGAATTGAGACTCTCGCCTCGTTCCAACGTCAGAACTCGGTCAGGGCGGCGATCTCGACTCCGAGCCCGATGAGCCTTTCCGCACCCTCGAGGAAAGGCAGGTTCACGACGAACGAAGCGGCCTTCACCGACGCCCCCACCATGGCGATCAGTTCGATCGCGGCCTCCGCCGTTCCCCCGGTCGCCAGCACGTCGTCGATCAGCAGCACGCCGGATCCCGGAGCGACCACGTCCCTGCTGACCTCCAGCGCGTCGGTACCGTACTCCAGCTCGTAGCTCACCCGCTCGACAGGCGGCGGCAGCCGTCCCCGCTTGCGCAAAGGCACAAAGCCCACACCCAGTCGGACCGCGACCGGCGCGGCGAAGACGAATCCGCGCGCCTCGATGCCGGCCACGAAGTCGGGAGGACGGTTCCGCCACGGCGCGACGAGCTCTCCGACGACGCTTCGGAAGGCGTCGCCCTCCGCCATAAGGGGCGCCAGGTCCCGAAAGGCGACCCCCGGGGTCGGGAAGTCGGGTACGACCGGGATGAGGGATTTCCAATCCGGGCGGAACTGGCTCATTGCGGGCTGTGGGCTGGGCGTTGGGACAGGCTGTCAACTCCGGGTCGACCAAACTTACACGGTCGGCCCGTCATGCGGGGTCGGCTTGCCGAACTCCCAGAGAACGTGTTGTTTATCAAAGTGCCTGCCGGCCAAGTCGCTTCGCCATGAAGCACCGGGACCGACCATTCCGGTAACGACTACGGAGACCAAACCCATGATCCGCTTCCATCCGGCGAAGACCCCGGTCCTTGCAGTTCTCGCCGCTGGGGCGGTCCTGTCGGCGCCGACCCTGGCGGCCCAGACCGGCGCGATCGACGGCAGAGTCGTTCACCAGGCGAGCGGCAGATCGCTCGAGGCCGTCCAGATCGAGATCGCCGCTCTTGGCATCGGCAGGATTTCCAACACTCAGGGGCGCTTCTCATTCCAGTCGGTCCCCGTCGGCGTCCATGAGCTGCGGGCGAGGCTGATCGGCTACGAAGAGGTCGCCGTCGAGGTCGAGGTACGAGCCGGGGTCGCCACCGACGTCAGCCTGAATCTGAGCCTGAACGTGATCAACCTGGACGGCTTCACGGTCACGGGCACCGCGTTCGAGGAGCCGCCCATCACCCTGCCGACCGCGGTCGCGGTCTCGACCCGCGAGGTGCTGATCGAACAGGGCTCCCCGCGGATCACCGACTTCCTCAAGCGCCTGCCGGTGAGCCACGGGGTCGTCGGCGAGCTGAACAGTTGGTACAACTCCACCGGCAGCCTGGTCTCGGAATCCGCCGCGAACATCAATCTCCGGGGACTCGGAGCCTCCCGGACCCTGGTGCTCGTCAACGGTCGCAGACAGAGCTACCTTCCCTCCCGCCTCATCGGCGGGCGCTGGGTCGACGTGAACACCTTGCCGTCGATAGCGATCGAGCGGATCGAGGTGCTCAAGGAAGGCGCTTCGGCGGTCTACGGGTCCGATGCCGTCGCGGGCGTGGCCAACTTCGTGACCCGGGGCGACCTCAGCGGCATGGAGCTCTCCGCCTCGTACGATCGGTATGGGGGCGGCGGCGACACGGATCTGGGGGTGATCGTCGGCGGCAGGCTGGGCGACGACCTTCATGGCGTTCTCTCCGCCGAGTGGGCGCATCGGCTCGAGCTCGGCGCCCCCGAACGCTCGTGGACCTTGCGCGACTTCATCACCGGCGGAGGAGGCTGGTCGGGCACCGGCAATCCCGGAGTCTTCCTCAGACCCACCCTCGCCGGAACCGAGAAGGTCGACGAGTTCGTGGCCGCCCTTCTGGACTCTCACTGGGGAACCGACCCGAGCTGGCACCACGATCCGTCCTGCGCGGAATTCGGCGGATACGTGGAGAGCTGGACCTGCCGCTTCCGGTACGCTCCGTGGGACAACATCATCGACGATACCGACTTCTATCGCGCCTTGGGAGAGCTGAGCGGTTCGCTGGACGAAAACACCGATTTCCGCCTGGAGGGACTCTTCGCGCGCGCGGAAATACCGAATTGGCTGACGACGCCCTCCTTTCCACCGGTCTCGCCGTACGACGGCACCCAGCTGGTCACGCCGGAACATCCCGGACGCCGGGCCTTCTGCGCCGATCAGGCCGGATCGATAGGTCTCGGCGGCCCCGGATGTCTGGAGGACGACTGGTACTTCTTCGGGCGTCTGGTCGGGAACGCGGGCCCCGGCAGGCGGCTGCCCAGGTCCAACGACACCTACCGGTTGGCGGCCGAGCTGGAACGCGAGATCGAGCTCTTCGGGAACGACGCGCACCTGGATCTGGCGTTCTCCTACTCGGGCGCCAGGGGCAACGTGAACCAGCCGGCGGAGTACCATTACCGGAAATTCCTGGCCTACCGAGGCTTCGGCGGACCGAACTGCGGAGTCGGTGTGGTCGCCGATCCGACCTCGCCTTCGGGAATGCGACTCGGGCCGCTGAACGGAGCCCAGCCCGGCCAAGGCGACTGCATGTACTACAATCCGTTCAGCAACGCGATCGACTACTCGGCTCAGCCGGGATCGCAGTTCGAAGATTCGCCCAACCCGTTCTTCAGGCCAGAACTGGCCAACGCCTCCGAGCTCATCGACTGGATCAACGAGGAGGTCGATCTGGTGAGCGACGCGCAGCTTGTCGTCGCCGACGCCTCCGTGCACGGGTCGGTCATGGACGGCGCCCTCAACTACGCGCTCGGATACCAGTTCCGACGTTTCGGGGTGAACTCCGTACCGAACGCTCCAGGCGACGTGACCCGGAATCCGTGCCCGGTACCGGGAGACCGGTCCTGCCGGTACCGAACCGGACCTTTCACCTTCATCACCGGTTTCACGCCCTACGACGACGTGCAGACCGTGCACCGGCTCTTCGGGGAAATCCCCTTCCGGTTCGGCTCGCGGATAGAGGCCCAGATCGCCGCCAACTACGAGTACCATTCCCTGGCCAGCAGCTTCGATCCCAAGATCGCCGCCAGAGTGCGCGTGGCCGCTTCGGACTCTTACGTCCTCTCGCTGCGGGGCTCGCTCCAGACCACCTTCCGCACACCTTCGGTGGACGATCTGAACGAAGACGTGGTCGTTTCGCTCCAGTACGTGCCGGAGTCCGACACCTACAAGGCGATAGACAGCTACGGAAGCGCCGCCCTGATGCCGGAACGGGCCTTCACCTACAACGCCGGCGCCATCTTGCTTCTGAACCGGGCCAGGTTCACGGTCGACTACTGGTCCTACGACTTCAACGACGTCATCAACTCCATGCCGTTCACGAGCATCACGGCCCTCTACGCGGAGGGAGGCGCTTCGCGGGACGCGGTGAAGGAGCTGGTCACCTGCCCGGGCGGGCGGACCGACGGAAGTTGCGACGTGACCCAGGTCGAGCGGATCGAGGTGCGGCTCGTCAACTGGCCCGGAATGGAGACCTCGGGGATCGATCTCCACGGCGAATCCCGCTTTCCGCTGGGAGGCGGCGAATTCCACATCGGCGTGACCGGAACCTACACCGTCAAGTACGACGTTGCAGGCCTGGAGTACAATGGATTCGAGGTCCAGTCGGCGATCGAAGGCGCGGGTGCGCTCAACTTCGGTCACCCTCTCGCCTGGCCTCTTCCCCGGATCAAGGGACGCTTCAATCTGGGCTACGAATGGGGCGAGACCGCGATCGGCGCGTACGTCAACAGCATCGGCTCCTATGTGGATCGGCGTTACGAGGGCGCCCCGGCTCCCTTCGACCGGTTCCGCGACATCGACAGCTTCACAACGCTCGATCTCAACCTGAGTCGTGAACTGGGCGGGATCCGAGCCGTGCTCACCGGCGTGAACCTCCTCGACACGCGGGCGCCGGCCGTCAACTGGGAGACGGGATACGACGGCTTCACTCACGATCCCAAGGGAAGACGAATCAAGTTGGCGCTGGCCTGGAGCGGCGGATAAGACCCCGGCGGGCTCGGCTTGCCCTGATGGCCCGCTGAGCCTATCTTCAAGGGCATGAAAGGTCCACTGCTCCTCCTCGTCGTGGCGACCGGCACGGCCTTGACGGCGCTCGGAGGCGAGTCGGGGTCCGAAGAGACGGTTTGGGGAGGCGACCACTCCTCCCGGGCGGAGATCCCGGTCACACCGCCGCTCGACTGGCCGCCGCCGACTTCGGCGCGTGCCGTGAACGAAATGCGCGGACCTGCATCGAAGTCGTCGTCCTCCTCCGGACCGGTCGGAGCGAGGTCGGCCGTCGAGCCTTCCGGGGCGGGCGCGGGCGTCGACGTCGAACACGGCGACGAGTCGGATCCCGAGGCCGCGAACCGACTGATCGGGCGCTACTGCGTCCGGTGCCACAACGGCGTCAGATTGCTCGGCAACATGTCGCTGGAGGAGTTCGATGCGGCGACCGTCGCCGACCGGGCCGAGCTCGGCGAGAAGATGGTGCGCAAGCTCCGTGCCGGCATGATGCCCCCTCCCAGACAGCGTCGGCCCGGCGGAGACTCGCTGGCGTGGCTGGCCGCCGTGCTGGAAGGGGAACTGGACGCCCTGGCCGCGGCCGACCCCAACCCGGGTCATCGCACCTTCCAACGCCTGAACCGCTCCGAGTACGAGCGGGCCGTCTTCGACATGCTCGGCCTTCGCGTCGACGCCTCCGCCTTCCTCCCGCCCGAGACGATGAGCGGCGGGTTCGACAACGTGGCCGACGCCCAACGCATCTCGGCCACCCTTCTGGAAGGTTACCTGACGGCTGCGGCGGCTGTCGCGCGCATGGCGGTCGGCGATCCGAACGCCACCCCGAGCGAGACCACCTACCGGGTTCCTCGCTACGCCGAACAGCGAACCCGCGTGGAAGGCGCGCCGTTCGGCACTCGGGGCGGTATCAGCCTGGTACACAACTTCCCGGCGGACGGCTACTACCGATTCCGGCTGGGGCTCCAGCACGAGTCCACCGGCAACTTCTTCGGGCAGACGTCGCCCTTCGACGAAAAGGCGGAGCTTTCGGTCGACGGAGAGCGTCGCGCGCTCGTCCATCTCGACCGCTGGATTCACGTGCAGGATCCGGATGGTCCGAACGTGCGCACCGAACCGATCTTCATAACGGCCGGGCCCCATCGCGTCACCGCCGCCTTCCTCGAGACCATGCAGGGACCGGTGGAGGACCTGGTGTCGCCGCACGCATGGTCGCTCGCCGACAAGAAGATCGGCTACTCCTACGGCATCACCTCGGTCGCGCACCTGCGGGACTTCGCGATCACCGGACCTTTCGAGGCCGACGGGGTTTCGGATTTCGCGGTCAGAGAGAAGATACTCACCTGTGCCGACGATGCGACGCCCGGTAGCGACGCCTGCGCCCGACATATCGTCGAAGGGCTCGCGAGTCGGGGCTTCAGACGTCCCGTAGGCGAAGCCGACGTCGAACCCCTCTTGGTTCTCTATCGGGAAGGGCGTGCGCGAGGGGGCTTCGAGGTCGGGGTAAGAACCGCGCTCCAAGCGGTTCTGGCGAGCCCGGAGTTCATCTTCCGCTTCGAGGAGCCGACGCTTGCGGAGGGTCCTTTCCCGCTGGCGCCGATCAGGCTCGCCACCCGCCTCGCCTTCTTCCTCTGGGCGACCGGCCCCGACGAGGAATTGCTGCAGGCGGCGGGCGAAGGCGAACTGGAATCTTCGGAAGGACTGGCGGCGCAGGTCGAACGCATGCTCGCCGATCCACGCTCCGAGGCGCTCGCCACGCGTTTCGCGTCCCAGTGGCTCCGGCTCCAGGATCTCGACAAGGTTCATCCCGACGCTCTTCGCTTCCCGGATTTCCACCAGCAGCTCGCCGACGCTATGAAGCGGGAAACCGAGCTCTTTTTCGCCCACCTGGTTCGGGAAGACCTGCCGCTATTCGAGGTCTTGACTGCGGATTACACCTTCCTCAACGAGAGGCTTGCTCGCCACTACGGGATCCCGGGCGTCGCCGGCGACCACTTCCGCAAGGTCGCCTACCCCGACGACGGGCGCAGGGGAGTTCTCTCGCACGGCAGCATCCTGACCAGCACCTCTCACGCCAACCGCACTTCTCCCGTCTTGCGCGGAAAATGGGTTATGGAGGTGCTGTTGGGCACGCCGCCGCCCCCCCCGCCCGCTGACGTTCCCGACCTCGAGGCGACCGAGGCCGTCCGGGAAGGGCGCAACCTCACCGTGCGCGAGCGGCTCGAGATGCACAGGGCATCGCCGCAGTGTACCTCCTGTCACCGTTTCATCGATCCCATCGGCCTCGCCCTGGAAGGCTTCGACGTGACCGGTGCGGTGAGAATCAAGGACGAGGGAGCCCCGATCGACCTGGAGGGAGAGCTCTACGACGGTACCCCGCTCACGAGTCCGAAGGACCTGACCGAGGCCCTGCTCAAGCGCCGGAGCTCCCTCGCCCGGACCTTCATCGAGAACCTGATGGCCTACGCGATCGGCCGCAGGATCGAGTACTTCGACATGCCGGCGGTGCGCGAGATAGAGAGGACCGCGGCCGTCGAGGACTACCGGCTTGCCGCGTTCATCCAGGCGGTGGTGGCCAGCGACGCTTTTCGCATGGGGCGGATCGCCTCGGAAACCGATGGAGGATTCCAATGCATTTCGTAACCGGAACCGCATTGCCGCGCCGGACATTCCTAAGAGGGGTCGGAGCCACCGTGGCCCTGCCCCTGCTCGACGCCATGAGGCCTGCGGGCAGACTGCTGGGCGCGACCGGAGCTGCGGACACGCCCACGAGGCTCGTATGCATCGAGATGGTTCACGGAGCGGCGGGATCGAGCGAGTTCGGACGCCGGATGAACTTCTGGTCGCCAGCCGCCGCCGGGCGCGACTTCGACCTCGCCCCCACGGCCCTCGCTCCGCTGGAGCCCTACCGCGACTGTCTCACCATCGTGAGCGACACGGACGTGGAGAACGCGGAGGCGAAGACTCCCAAGGAGATCGGCGGGGATCACTTCCGCTCGAGCGCCGTCTTCCTCACCCAGGCGCATCCGCACCAGACCGAGGGCTCGGACATCCGCGTCGGCGAGTCGATGGACCAGATCTACGCCAGGCGTTTCGGGCAGGACACGCCCATTCCCTCCATGCAGCTCTGCATCGAGAACGTGGACCAGGCGGGCGGGTGCGCCTACGGCTATGCCTGCGTCTATACCGACACCATAAGCTGGAGCTCGCCCACCGAACCGCTGCCGATGGTGCGCGACCCGCGGGTAGCCTTCGATCAGCTCTTCGGGGCGGGCGGCACGGCCGCCGAGCGCGCCCTGAGAAGGAGCGAGAACCGGAGCATACTCGACTACGTTTCGGGTAGGGTGGCCGAGCTCAGACGCGAGCTGGGGCCCGCCGACAACCGACGACTCGACCGCTACCTGGAGAACGTGCGCGAGATAGAGCGACGCATACAGCGCACCGAGGAGCAGAACCGGAGCGGTGAGGCCAGAGCTCTTCCCGAGGCCCCGGCGGGAGTTCCGGACTCGTTCGAGGATCACGCGCGCCTCATGTTCGATCTCCAGGCTCTGGCTTTCGCCTCGGACGTCACCCGCGTCTTCTCGTTCAAGATGGGGCGCGACTCGTCGGCGCGGGTCTTCCCCGAAAGCGGCATCGACAAGCCCTTCCACCCCGCCTCGCACCACGGAGGCAATGAAAACAATATCACGGACTTCGCCGCGATCAACCGCTATCACGTGGGCCAGCTCCCCTACTTCCTGGATCGACTGAAGAGCATCGCCGAGGGCGACGACAACCTGCTCGACAAGACCATGATCGTTTACGGCTCCCCCATGGGCGACCCCAACGTCCACAACCACAAGCGCTGCCCTCTTTTCCTTCTCGGCGGCGCGAACGGGGCCCTGGCGAAGGGCGGCCTGCACTTGCGGGCGGACCCCGGAACGCCGATGGCCAACGTCATGCTCTCCATGCTGCACGGACTCGGTGTCGAAGACGTGGACAGCCTGGGCAACTCGAACGGCGACTTCAGTTTGAACGGATGACCGCCGTCCGCAGGCTTTTTCCACAGGCTGCCGGCCCGACCCGGCGCTTCGCCCCGGCCGCGTTTCCGGCGCTGGCGTTCCTGGCGGCCCTCCCGGGTGTCGGCGCACCGCTCGCCGCGCTCCAGGACGTGTCCGTGTCCGAAGCCGCAAGCCGGGGCGATCTCGCTAGCGTCGAGGAGCTGATCGCCGAGGGAGCCGACGTGGACGCGCCTCTGGGGGACGGCATGACCGCCCTGCACTGGGCCGCGCTCGCCGGCGACGGGGCCATGGCGGCGACTCTTCTCGACGCGGGGGCCGGAACCGATCCCGTCACCCGCAACGGCAGCTACGCGCCGCTCCACCTCGCAGCGAGATCCGGCCACGGAGCGATGGTCCGTCTGCTGCTCGAGCGCGGAGCGTCGGCGGAGGCCCGAACCTCGGACGAGACCGGCGGCGCCGACGCCCTCCACTTCGCGGCGGCATCCGGAAACGAGGCTGCGGTCGGCGCGCTTCTCGACGCCGGAGCCGATCCCGACGCCCGCGAGGAGGCTTGGGGGCAGACCCCGCTCATGTTCGCGGCCGCTTCCGGGAGGGTCGGCGCGGTCCGCCTTCTGCTCAAACGCGGAGCGTCTGTCGCTCGCACGAGCAAGGTGATGGACGTGACCGCCCGCTACCTGGCCGATCAGGAGGACCGCCGTCGGCGGAACGCCCGGATGGGCCTGCGCGCCGACGCCTACGACGGCACGCCGGCTGTCGCTGTCGAGACGGTGGCCGAACGGGTGCTGCCCGGGTTTCTCGACCCGGGCGAGCGGCTGAGCGGCCTTACGGTCGAGGTCCCGAGCGAATTTTCCGACGCCGACTCCCTTAGAAGACCGGTGGAGGAACCGGAGCCGCTCAGCTACGCCGAGCTGGTGGGCGGGCACGGGGGGCTCACCGCGCTGCTCCATGCGGTGCGCGAAGGACATGGGGAGACGGCGTTCGCGCTGGTCGAGGGCGGCGCGGACATCGACCAGGCGAGTGCGGGAGACCGAACCACGCCGCTCCTGATGGCCATGGTCAACGGCCACTTCGACCTCGGTCTGGAGCTGCTCGAACTCGGGGCCGACCCGACGTTGGCGAGCGACGCCGGCACCACGCCCCTCTATGCCGCCATCAACACCCACTGGGCGCCCAAGTCGCGTTATCCGCAACAGCACGCCTACCGCAACCAGGTCGCCTCGTACCTCGATGTCGCCGAAGCGCTCCTCGATGCCGGAGCCGACCCTGGCGCCCGCCTCTCGAAGCACCTCTGGTACATGTCCTTCAACTTCGATCTTCTGCGCGTGGATACCCGGGGCGCGACACCATTCTGGCGGGCGGCCTACGCTCTCGACGTCGAGGCCATGGAGCTCCTGCGCAGCCGAGGGGCCGACCCGACGGTTCCCACCATGGTGGTTCCGAGCCGCCGCGGAGGCGAGAGCGACCGGAGCCCCGATCCCTCGGGACTCCCGCCGGTCCCGGTCGACGGACCGGCGGTCCATCCCATCCACGCGGCGGCCGGGGTCGGCTACGGCGAGGGTTTCGCCGCCAACTCCCACCGCCACGTTCCGGACGGCTGGCTTCCTGCGGTCAGGTATCTGGTGGAAGAGGTCGGGGCCGACGTGGACGCCCGCGACCACAACGGCTACTCCGCGCTCCATCACGCCGCGGCCCGGGGCGACACGGAGCTCATACTGTACCTGGTGGAGCACGGGGCCGACGTCACGTTCGTCAGCCGCCGGGGACAGACCACGGCCGACATGGCCAACGGTCCCTATCAGCGCACCCAGCCTTATCCCAAGGCGGTCGCGCTCCTCGAGAGCCTGGGCTCCAGGAACAACCGCAACTGCGTGAGCTGCCAGTAGGATGATGCCAACGATGATACGCCTTTCCCCACTCCTCCTCGCGGTTTCGGCGTCGCTCGCCGCACCGCTTTCGGCCCAACTCGGCCAGGAGGCCTTCGACCGAGCCACCCGAACCCTCTCCTTCCGCGAAATCGGCCCGACCATCATGAGCGGCCGCGTAACCGACCTGGCGGTTGTCGAGAGCGATCCGCGCATATTCTATGTCGGCACGGCTTCGGCGGGCGTCTGGCGCACACGCAACGGCGGCATTTCCTTCGAGGCTCTCTTCACTGCGGAGTCGACCGCGTCGGTCGGCGACGTGACCCTCGCTCCCTCGAATTCCAACGTGATCTGGGTGGGCACCGGGGAGCCGCAGAACAGGCAGAGCTCTCCCTTCGGCAACGGCGTCTACCGCTCGCTCGACGGCGGCGATACCTGGACGCCGCTGGGGCTCGAGGCCACCCATCACATCTCCAGGATCGCGGTGCATCCCGCCGATCCGGATATCGCCTACGTGGCCGCGGTCGGAGAGCTCTGGGGGCCGAACCCCGAGCGCGGGGTCTACAAGACTGCGGATGGCGGTCTGACCTGGGAACACGTGCTGTCTGTGGACGACGACACCGGAGCCATCGACCTCGCGATGGATCCGACCGACCCCAACACCCTCTTCGCCGCCATGTATCAGAGGCGCAGGCGGGCCTGGGGCTTCAACGGGGGCGGACCGGGCAGCGGCATCTATCGCAGCTTCGACGGCGGCGCGAACTGGACCGAACTCACCGAGGGCCTGCCGGAGGGCGACAGGGGACGCATCGGACTCTCCATTTACCGTCGCGACTCCGACTTCGTGTGCGCGCTGGTCGAGGCCGACGCCCGAGGCCCCGGCCGGGGCTTCGGGGGCGGGGGCGGCCGCGCACAGGAGAACGGCGTCTACTGTTCCACCGACCGCGGAGACACCTGGGAGCACCGGAGCACGACGAACAACCGCCCCATGTACTACTCGCAGATCCGCATCGACCCCAACGATCCGGAGCGCATCTATCTGGGCGGATCGAGCATGTACCGTTCCTCCGACGGAGGCCGCAACTTCACGGCCGACGCCGCGGAAGGGGTGCATCTCGATCACCATGCCATCTGGATAAACCCCGCCGACTCCGACCACCTCCTTCTCGGGAGCGACGGGGGCGTCTCGGTAAGCTGGGATCGTTCCGACAACTGGTACCAGTTCCGAAATCTCCCCATCTCGCAGTTCTACGAGATCGGCGTCGACATGCGCAGACCCTACCACGTCTGCGGCGGGCTTCAGGACAACGGCTCCTGGTGCGCGCCCTCCGACACGCGCTCCAACCAGGGCATCCGCGCGCGAGACTGGTACAACGTCGGCGGCGGCGACGGCTTCTTCACCGTCATGCATCCCACCGACACGGGCGTCATGTTCGCCGAGTCGCAGGGAGGAAATCTGATGCGGGTGAACCTGCGCACCATGGAGCGCTCCCGCATCCGGCCGAGCCTGCGCCCGGACGCCGACGCCCCCGACACCGCCCAGGGACCTTCGCTGCGCTGGAACTGGGATACGCCGATCCTGCTCTCGACGCACGACTCGGACGTGGTCTACACGGGCGCCAACATGGTATTCCGCTCGCCCGACCTGGGGCAGAGCTGGGAGGCGGTGAGCCCCGATCTCACCTACCAGGTGGACCGCGACACCCTCACGTTGATGGGCGTGCCGGGTTCCGAAGCGCAGATGTCGAGAAACGACGGTCAGTCGACCTACGGCAACCTGACCGCGCTGGCCGAGTCGCCCTTGGACGCCGACGTCCTGTGGGCGGGCGCCGACGACGGCGCCTTGAGCGTGACCCAGGACGGGGGCGAGAGCTGGACCGAACTCTCCGATCGCATCTCCGGCCTGCCGCCGTTCACATATGTCACCCGCATAGTGGCCTCCCACGACGCGCCCGGGAGCGCCTTCGTGGCCTTCGACGGTCACCGTTCGGCCGATTTCGCCGCGTATCTCTACCGGACCGAGGATTTCGGCGAGAGCTGGAACGAGATCACCGACGGACTGCCCCGGAGTCCGCTGAACGCGCTCGAGCAGCACCCGTCGCGGGCGGACCTGCTCTTCGTCGGCAACGAAGTGGGCGTGTGGACGAGCATCGACCGCGGCGAATCCTGGGTCGAACTCAAAGGCGGTCTGCCCACCGTTCCCGTCGACGACATCGTGGTCCACCCGCGAGACAACGATCTCGTCATCGGGACTCACGGGCGCGGCATCTGGATCATGGACGACATCGGTCCGCTCCAGGAGCTGACTCCGGTGGTGGCGGCGGCCCCTGCGCATCTCGTACCGGTTCGGGAGGCCGAATCCTACAACCCGTACCGGCCCCAGGGTTGGACGCCCGGCATATTCGTCGCCGACAATCCCGAGTACGGCGCGCGCATCCGCTACCTGATCGGCGAACCCGAGGAGAGCGACGGCGACAACGGACCAGCGGACGAGACCGACATCGGCGACGAGGCCTCAGCCGACACCTCGACCGAAGCCTCCGCCGAGATCACGATCCGCGACCTGCGCGGCAACACGGTGCGCACGCTCACCGGCTCGTCCGAACCGGGTCTGAACGAGGTCGTATGGGATCTCGCCATGCGCAGCGACGACGAGCTCCCGACCGGTCCTCGCGTCCGGCCCGGGGCCTACCTGGTCGAGCTGGCTTGGGGCGACCAGGTCATCGAAGGTGAAATGCGCGTACGGGGTGACGACCGGGTGACGATGTCCGCCCGGGTCGCGAACGAGCGCTGGAGCGCGATGATGGATTCCTACCGTCTGAACGCTCCGGTTCGGGATGCGCAGAGAGCGCTGGGCGAGGTCGGGGAATTCCTGGACGGAATCGGCGAGATGCTCGAAGGCGCCGGCAGGGCGGACGACGAGACGGAGGGCTCTCTCGCTGCGGAGCTTCAGGCGGCGAGAGACGGTCTCGACGGCGTTCGACGCCACCTCCAGCGGGCTTCCGGAGGCAGCGGAATCTGGCGCTCCATCGAGTCCATGAGCTCACCTCCAACCGCCGACAATCTCTGGGCCGTGGATCGCTCATGGGAGGCGCTGCCAGCCGCGATCGAGGCGGTGAACGCGTTCGTGGCGGGACCGGTGACTGCACTCCTCGGTCGGGCCTACAACGACGAGACCCGTCCCGAGCCGCCGGAGCCGGTGGCCATGCCCGCGAGGTAGACGTGGCTCGCTTCGTCGAGCCGGGACGTCTGCTCCCGTTCATCGCCTACTTCGCCTGCGCCGTCGCTACATTGCTTCTCGCGCGTTGGGGAATCGACGCGGCCGGCTGGGGCCGAAGGGCGACCACCTGGCTGGTCGTGGCATGGTTCCTGCTGGTGCCGAGCGGCGCGGCGTGGATGTGGGTGCGAAGGCGCCCGCGCTAGCGCGCCCGAGAATCGCACTCATCCGACAACTGCGAGGCGGCGTGAACAAGGCAAGCGTGAATATCGTCCTCCCGAACGGGGATACGCTCCAGATCGAAGCTCCCACCAACGCTCGCGAAGTGGCTCGGGCCATCGGTCCCGGACTCGCCAAGGCCGCGCTGGCGGCCCGGGTCGACGGCGAGATCGTCGGACTAGGCGAGCCCATCACCGACGACGCCCGGATCGAGATACTGACCGAGAGGAACGCCGACGCGCTCCCGGTCCTGCGTCACTCCGCGGCGCACGTGCTCGCCACTGCCGTCCGGGAACTCCGACCCGAGGCCGGCATCGGTTTCGGCCCGGCCATCGACGACGGCTTTTACTACGACTTCGAGGTGGATGAACCCTTCACCCCCGACGATCTCGCCGCCTTCGAGGCGAAGATGGCGGAGGTGGTCGCCGCCGACCAGCCTTTCGAACGGCGAAGGGTGACCAGGGAGGAGGCGCGCGAGCTCTTCGCCGACGATCCGCTCAAGCTCGAACGGCTCGCGGAGATGGACGCCGACGAGGTCATCACCGTCTACGAGAACGGGACCTTTCTCGATCTCTGCAAAGGCCCTCACGTTCCCAGCACCGGGGCGCTTGCGCACTTCAAGCTTCTCTCGGCCGCAGGCGCCTACTGGAGAGGCGACGAGCGCCGGCAGATGCTCCAGCGCATCTACGGCACCGCCTTCTTCAGGAAGAAGGAGCTCAAGCGCCACGTACGGCGGCTCGAAGAGGCCCGGAAGCGCGATCATCGCAGGCTGGGCAAGGAGCTCGATCTCTATTCGATTCAAGACGTGGTGGGCCAGGGGTTCGTCCTCTGGCACCCGAAAGGCGCAATTCTGCGCCACACGATCGAGGAGTTTCTGAAGGGCGAACTGCTCGCCAACGGATACGACCTGGTCTACTCGCCTCACTTAGCCAACGAGGAACTCTATCGCCTCAGCGGCCACCTGGAGGTCTTCAGCGACGACATGTTCCCGGCGATGGAGGGGGACGGGCAGCGCTTCCGCATGAAGCCGATGAACTGCCCTCACCACTTCCAGATCTATCGTACCCGGACTCGCTCCTACCGGGACCTGCCGCTGCGCTTCGCCGAGCTCGGCACCTGTTACCGCCACGAGCGTTCCGGCGCCCTGCACGGCATGCTGCGCGTGCGCTGCTTCACCCAGGACGACGCGCACATCTTCCTGCGCGCCGATCAGATAGCCGATGAGTACGACAAACTGCTCGAACTCGCCGACCGGATGCTTCGCGTCTTCGGCTACAAGTACTCCTTCGCGCTCTCGACCCGACCCGAAAAGGCCATCGGAGATCCGGCCCGTTACGACGACGCCACCGAGGTGCTGCGCGGGGTCCTCGAGCGCAGGGGAGCGGATTACGAGCTCGATGAAGGCGGAGGCGCCTTCTACGGACCGAAGATCGACGTGAACGTGGTCGACGCGCTGGGCCGCAAGTGGCAGGGCGGCACTTTCCAGCTCGACTTTCTCATGCCCGAACGCTTCGGCCTGGAATACGTGGGCGCGGACAACGCCCGCCACAAGGCGGTGGTGATCCACCGCACCCTCCTCGGTTCCATGGAACGCTTCGTCGGCGGGCTTATCGAGCATTACGGCGGAGCCTTCCCGACCTGGCTGGCGCCGGAGCAAGTGCGCGTGCTGCCGGTCAGCGAGCCCTCGGCGAGCACTGCGCGCTCGTTCGCCGCCGAGCTCGGGGGCCGCGGAATACGGAGTTCGCTCGAGGAGCGCGAGACGCTGGGCTACCGGATCCGCGAGGCGGAGAAGATTAAGGTGCCGTTCATGGCCGTCGTCGGAGAGCGCGAAGCCGAGGACGGAACCGTGGCGGTGCGCAGGCGGGGCAAGGGCCGAAAGCAGGAGATCATGAGCCGGGCGGAGTTTTTCGAGCTGGTGGAGAAGGAGATCGAGGAGCGGGTGTGAAACGAAGATGCCGCGACGAGGAGGCGGACTCGGCGTTGACGCGACTGCTCGCCGGGAACCCGGCTCGCACCTTGACGCCGGCCCGGCCTGCTACGACCTTTGGTGGCACTCGCGAGGCCCCAGGGTCTTCCCTTTCGCCCCACCGGAGAAAAGAGCCAAATCAAGAAGGATAGCGTCCGCGTCAACGATCAAATCAGGATCAGCCCAGTGCGCCTGATTCGGGATGACGGACACCAGATCGGGATCGTCTCCATCGACGAAGCCCGGGAAAGAGCGAGTGAGAGGGGGATGGACTTGGTCGAGGTTGCGCCGATGGCGCGGCCTCCCGTCGTCAGGATGATGGACTACGGCAAGCACATCTACGAACGTCAGCGCGCGGCTCGCGGAGCCCGCAAGAAACAGCACACGATCAGGGTCAAGGAGGTAAAGTTCCGCCCCGGAATCGAGGATCACGACTACGAATTCAAGGTCGGCCACGTCCGACGCTTCCTCGAAGAGGGAAACAAGGTCAAGCTCACCATGATGTTCCGAGGCCGGCAGATAGCTCACGCCGATATCGGACGGGAGGTTCTGGAGAGAGTGGTCAACGACGTCGGCGAACTCGCCAAGGTCGAGACCAACCCGGAATCGGCCGGACGGCTCATCTCCATGGTCCTGGCGCCCCAGAAGGCGGAACCCAAAGGTTAGACATGCCCAAGATGAAGACGCACCGAGGCCTGGCGAAGCGGGTCAAGCTCACCGGCACCGGCAAATACAAGAGGATGAAGGCCTACAAGAGCCACATCCTTACCAAGAAGGACCGGAAGCGGAAGCGCCGCCTCCGCCACTCGGATCTGATAGCGCCCGCCGACACCAAGCAGGTGTCCCGGATGCTTCCTTACGGTTCGTAGGAGAGCGAGATGCCAAGGGCAACCGCCGCTGGAGCGCGCAAACGACGCAAGGCCAAGGTCCTACGCGCCGCCAAGGGATATTTCGGCGGGCGCAAGAATCTTTACCGCACCGCCAAGGACGCCGTCGAGAAAGGCTGGGAACACGCCTATCGCGACCGGCGCAAGAAGAAGCGCAACTTCAGGCGTCTGTGGATCGCGCGCATCAACGCCGCCTCCCGCGAGCACGGACTGTCGTACTCCAGGTTCATGAACGGCCTCAAGGAGGCGGGTGTGAAGCTCGACCGCAAGGCCCTCGCGGACCTGGCCGTCCGCAGCCCGGACGCGTTCGCCGCGGTGGTGTCGAGAGCGAAGACCGCGCTCGAAGCACGGACCCGCTAACAGTAGGAGGGGTGGCGGTCAGGGCGGTGAGCCTAGGCGGCCCCCGCACGCCGTGAGCGACGGCGCACGGCATGATGGCGGTCGGGTGCCGACCGATGGGGCCGAGCTGCTCGAGCTCGAACGCGAGGCGCTGGAGCGGATCGGCAAAGCGTCGGACGAAACCGAGCTTGAGAGTCTCCGCGTCGGATATCTGGGAAGGAAGAGCGGAAGGGTCACGCGCGCCATGCGCGGGCTGGGCGGCATGGCTCCGGAAGCCCGGGCGGCATTCGGCAAGGCGGCGAACCAGGTCAAGCGCAGCGTAAGAGAGGCCATTGGAAAACGGGGCAGGGAGCTGACCGCGGTCGGCGCGCTCGCCCTCGCGGACGGCGTCGGGATTTCCGGCGCGCCCTCGCTAGCGCCGGCGTCCGACCGGACTCCCTCTCCTGCGGACCTCTCCCTTCCTCCACGCCACCCGTGGCGGGGGGGTCTCCACCCGGTCACGAGAACGGTACGGGAAATCTGCGCCATCTTCCGCGATCTCGGATTCACTCGCGCCCGAGGGCCGGAAGCCGACACGGAGTGGTACAATTTCGAGGCCCTCAACACCCCCCTCGACCATCCGGCGGCCGACGAGCAGGACACCCTTTACCTGGAAGGGGGACACCTCCTCCGCTCCCACACCTCGCCGGTGCAGATGCGCATCCTGGAGAAGCACGAACCTCCGGTCCGCATCGTGGCGCCGGGCTGGGTCTACCGGCGCGACACCTACGACGCCACCCACACCCCCGCCTTCATGCAGATCGAGGGGCTGGCGGTCGACGAGGGCATCACTTTCGTCGACTTCAAGGCGACCCTGGCCGAGTTCGCGCGTCGCTACTGGGGCCCCGACACGCGTATCCGCTTCCGCCCCTCCTATTTCCCGTTCACCGAACCCAGCGCGGAGGTGGACGTCAAGCGAATCGTCAGGAGGAAGGACGGCTCCGAACGCGCGACGGACTGGATTGAGGTCATGGGGGCCGGCATGGTCGATCCGGCCGTGATCGCCAACGCGGGGCTCGACCCCGAGCGCTTCACGGGCTTCGCGTTCGGGATGGGACCGGGGCGGATCGCCATGCTCAAGCACGGCGTCGACGACCTGCGCCGCTTCTTCGAGTGCGATGTCCGGTTTCTGGAGTCGCTCGTCGGGAGGCCGTGGTGAAGGTTTCCTACCGCTGGCTTCTCGACCTCCTGCCCGGCGCGGCGCTCGATCCGGACGAATTGGCCCGCAGACTCGCGCTCCGGGGAGCGCCCGTGGATGGCGTGTCGGAGCCCTGGGGAGCTCTCAAGGAGATAGTTGTCGGCCGGGTGACGGAGACCCGACCTCATCCTCGCGCGGACCGGCTCACGCTCTGCACGGTCGACGCCGGCTCCGGCGAGCCCCTGTCCGTGGTGTGCGGCGCCCCCAACGTGGAAGTCGACGCCTTCTTCCCGTTCGCTCCGGTGGGCTCGATTCTCCCCGGAGGCGTCAAGCTCAAGCGCGCCCGCATCCGAGGAGAGAGTTCGCACGGCATGCTCTGCTCCCGAAGGGAGCTTGGGCTTGGCGACGACCACTCGGGCATCCTGCGCATGGAGGGCGAACACGAGCCCGGCGCCGGCTTCATCGAGGCGGCGGGGCTCGACGACCTGACTCTCGACGTCGAGATCACGGCCAACCGGGGCGACCTCCTCTCCCATCTGGGCATAGCCCGCGAGCTCGCCACCGACACTTCCGGGCCTCCCGAGCTCCCGCCTCTTTCCGGGGCCGGCGACCTCTCGTTGGAATGGAAACGCTCGCCGTCCGAGCCGTCGACTCGGCCGCGCCCGACGGAGGTGTCCGCCGCCGGCGTCAGCATCAGCGTCGAGGAGCCCGAGCTCTGCCCCCGGTACGTGGGCGCGGTGGTCCGCGGCGTCGAGGTCGGACCCTCCCCCGGCTGGCTGCGTCGCAGACTCGCTGCGGCGGGTTCGCGCCCTGTCAACAACGTGGTCGACGCGACCAACTACGTTCTTCTGGAGCTCGGCCACCCCCTCCACGCCTTCGACCTGGGCAAGCTGCGCGGCTCGGCCGTACGCGTACGCACTCCCCGGATCGACACGGGCGCGGGCGCCGGAATCCCGGCCACCCGGGCGGGCGAGAGTCGCTTCACCACTCTCGATGGGGAGGAGCGGTCTCTCGACGACTCCATGCTCATGATCTGCGACGCCGAGGGACCGGTGGCGGTGGCCGGCGTCATCGGGGGGCGAGACTCCGCGGTCGGCGACGACACCACCGAGATTCTGCTGGAGTGCGCTCTCTTCGACCCCAGGTCGGTGCGCAGGACGCGCCGGGCGCTCGGTCTCTCCACCGACGCCTCCTACCGGTTCGAGCGCGGAGTCGATCCCACCGGTGTCCGGGACGCGGTCGAACGCGCCCTCTCCCTGATACTGGCCGTCGCAGGGGGAGAGGTCACCGGGCCGGTCCTCGACTGTGCGCCGGTCCCCTTCGAGCCCACCTCCATCGAACTCAGGCCGGCGCGGATCGAGCGCTTGCTCGGTGTCCCGTTCGCGACGAACAAGGTCAGGAAGCTCCTCCATCCGCTCGGCTTCACGGTCGGCGAGGAGCGGAGCGGCCGGGTGGCGGTCGAGGTCCCGGGCTTCCGGAGCCACGATGTGACCCGCGAAGTGGACCTGATCGAGGAGATCGCCCGCACCTGGGGTTTCGACCGCTTTCCCGACGACCTGGGCAGCTTCCGTCCGAGCACGGTCCCCGACGATCCGTTCTTCCGGTTCGAAGACGAAATCCGCGACGAGCTCGACGCCCGCGGTCTCCTGGAAATCCAAACCCCCGCCTTCGTTTCCGAAGCCGAGGGCGAGGTTCGGCTGCAGAATCCGCTCACGGCCCCGGAGCCCGTGGTCAGAAGGGACATCCTGCCGTCGGTCTTGCGAACGGTCGAGCGCAACTTCGCGCTCGGCAATCGCGATCTGAGGCTCTTCGAGCTCGCGACCTCGTTCTCGGCGCCGCCGCAGGAGGGCGCTCCGCCTCGCGAGGAGACCCGCCTGGCCGCGGTCGTCACCGGTCGAAAGTGTCCCACCCATTGGTCGACGAGTTCGGCCCTCGACTTCGACTGCTGGGATCTCAAAGGGCTGCTCTTCGACTTGGCGCGCATGGTCTGGGGTGCGGAGGCAAGGGTCGAACCGGAAAACCGGCTCCCGCCGAGCGGCTTCGCGGACCGTTTCGCTCCGGATCGGACCTTCGCGGTCCGGAGCGCGACCGACGTCAAGGACGTTCTCGGCGCAGGCGGACTCGTAACCGGACTCGATGCGCCCGCCAAGGCCGGAGAGGTCTGGGCGTTCGAGCTTGCTCTTCCCGAGCGTCCCGTCCGTTCCGGAACGCCCGTCGCCGCCGAAATCTCGCCGTACCCGGCCAGCGAACGCGATCTGGCGCTCACGGTACCTGATGAGATAGACTTCGCCGCGGTCGAAGAGAGCATCTTGGGCTACGCCGGCGATCTCTTGGAGAGCCTGGTGCTCTTTGACCGTTACAAGGGTAGCAGTCTGACAGGGTCCGATCGCTCCTCGCTCGCATTCCGCCTGCGATTCCGCTCACCGAAGCGTACGCTGAAGGATCGGGAGGTGGATCGGTACGTCGCGCGAGTCCTCAAGGCACTGGAGAGATTGGACGTTGAGCAGCGAAGCTGAATTGGGGGGAGGATCCGCATCCGCGAACGAGGCGCTGGCGAACCTCGAGGACGCCGTAGCGTCGCTCGCGGACGCCCATACCGACCTCGTGGACCGTCTGGCCGCGGAGTTGAAGAACGCTTCCCGATTGAACCGCCTCCTGGAATCGCAAGTGGGAACCGAGGAGCCGGGTTCCGTGCTCCGGAACCTCGAGGAGCTGCAACGGGAGAACGGGGAACTTCGGGCCAGACTCGACGCGGGCAGAGCGGCCATCGAACGAACTCTGGCTCGTCTGCGTTTTCTGGAGGAGATCTGATGGCCTCGACACAGGCGGAAGTCACCGTACGCATGGGCGGACAGGATCACGTCATTCGAGCGGAGGGCGAACAGGCTCAGCTCGACGCCTGCCTCAAGGAGTTCACGGACCGGTTGGAGACCTTCAAGTCGCAATCGCCCGGAATCGCCGAGCGTCGCGCGGTCATCCTGGCCGTACTCGCCATCGCCGACGATCTTCTCGCCGCCCGGCGCGAACAGCAAGTGCGCGAGGAGAAGCTGCGCCGCTGGGCCGAGAGTCTGCGCGCGCGCATCGAGTCCACACTCGATACCGACCCTGCCTGAACGGCCCATGGAGAGAACTCCCACGGCATTGGCACGGCACCGCATCCACTCCGGACCGCCGTCCGCGGAACACTAGTGCTCTCCTCCGCTCTCTTTGCGACGGCGGGCCTGCTGCTGGGCCTGATCGCCGGGATTCTCGTCGCCCGCAGGCGGGAACGGGCCGGAACGCTCGCCGTCCAGGTGGCCAGGGAGGAGGCCGACACCCTCCTCGCGCGGGCGACGCTGGAGGCGGAGAGCCTGAGGCGGGAGGGCGAGCTGGCCGGTCGCGAGGCGAGCTACCGGCTCCGCGAGGAGTGGGAGCACGAGGAGGGCCGGCGTCGCAAGGAGGTCGAGCGACTGGAACGCAGACAGGTGAACAGCGCCTCCGCCCTGAGCGATCGTGCCGAGCGGGCCGACCGCCGGGCCGAGCGGCTCCGCGAGCGGGAGTCGAGCCTCGACGGGCGCGCGCGATCGCTGGACGCACGCGAGAGCCAGGCGAATCGCACCGAGAGCGAACTCCGGGAACGCACCGCCGAACTGGATCGGAAGCAGGTCGACCTCGACCGGCTCGTCATGGAGCACTTCGAACGTGGCACGCGACTCGAAGAACGCGAGGGGCGGGTGCGCAAGGCTCTCGAAGAGATCGCCGAGCTGAGCGCCGAGGAGGCCAAGCAGACCCTCGTCGAGATGATGCGCGAGGAGGCTCGTCTCGATGCGGAGCAGAGCCTGCGCGAGATCGTGGAGCAGGCCCGCGCCGACGGCGAGGACGAGGCCCGCAAGATCATTACCGCCGCCATCCAGAGAATGGCGGCCGAGTGCACCGCGGAGAGCACGGTCTCGGTCGTCGAGCTTCCGTCGGACGAGATGAAGGGACGGATCATCGGTCGCGAGGGCAGGAACATCCGCTCGTTCGAAAAGGAGACGGGCGTGAACGTGATCATCGACGACACCCCCGGTGCGGTCGTGCTCTCGTGTTTCGAACCACGTCGCCGAGAGGTGGCCCGGATCGCGCTCGAGCGTCTGGTCGAGGACGGCCGCATCCATCCGTCGCGCATCGAAGACCAGACCCGTCGTGCGCGGGTCGAGATCGAGAAGACCATGCGGGAGGCGGCGAGCGAGGTCATGCGCGATCTCGGGATCACCGGCGTCCCGCACGAGATCCACCGGCGCCTGGGGATGCTGCACTTCCGCACTTCGTTCGGACAGAACCAACTCCAGCACAGCATGGAGGTCGCCTGGCTCGCGGGGACCATGGCCGCGGAGCTCGGTCTCAACGTCGAACTCGCCAAGCGGGCGGGGCTCCTGCACGACATCGGCAAGGGCTTCCCCCACCACAAGGAAGGAACGCACGTGGAGCTGGGCTATCGGCTCTGCAAACGCCAGAACGAGCACCCCATAGTGCTGAACGCCATCAAGGCCCACCACGATGAGGAAGACCACCTCTTCCCCGAAACCTTCCTCGTCACTGCGGCTGACGCCATCAGCGGCTCCCGGCCGGGTGCGCGGCGCGAGATGGCGGAGGACTACGTCAAGAGGATCGAGAAGCTGGAGGAGATCGCCATGACCCATGATGGGGTGGAACGGGCCTTCGCTCTCCACGCGGGACGTGAGATCAGGGTAATGGTTCAGCCTGATGCCGTGGGCGACGACGATATCGGACCGCTCTCGAAGAAGATAGCCAAGCGCCTGGAGGATGGGCTTCGCTTCCCCGGCAAGATCAAGGTCCTGATCGTCCGCGAGACCAAGGCCGAGGAATACGCCCAATGACTCCTGCGGAATCGCCGTCCCGGGACCGACCTAGGAGAGCCTTATGAGCGCCGAGATCATCTCGGGGAAGTCGATCGCCCAGGAGTTGCGATCGGAAATCGAAGACGGCATCGCCAGGTTGAAGGACGCGGGCGGGCCGACGCCGGGGCTCGCGACCGTGCTGGTGGGAGAAGATCCCGCCTCGCAGATGTACGTGGACATGAAGAACCGGACCGCCGCTGCGCTGGGCATATCGTCGCGCCAGATCACGCTCGACGCCGATGCGACCCAGGACGAGCTTCTAGGTCTGGTGGCCGGCCTGAACGCCGATCCGGACGTCCACGGCATCCTGGTCCAGCTACCTCTGCCCCACGGAATCGACGAGGCTGCGGTGCTGGAGGCGGTCTCTCCTTCCAAGGACGTGGACGGCTTCCACCCGGTGAACGTCGGACGACTCTCCACGGGCTCCGGCTTCTTCTTCGCGCCGTGTACGCCGGTCGGGGTGATCGAGATGCTGGTACGCAGCGGCAACGACCCCTCGGGGAAGCACGTGGTGGTGGTGGGTCGCTCGAACATCGTCGGACGGCCGCTGGTGAACCTCCTCTCCCGCAAGGGACGGGGCGGAAACGCGACCGTCACCGTATGCCACTCGCGAACTCCCGATCTGAGCCTCCACACCCGTCAGGCCGACATCCTGGCGGTTGCGATCGGCAGACCGGAGATGATAACCGGCGAGATGGTAAAGCCGGGCGCGGTCGTCATCGACGTGGGCACCAATCGGGTGAAGGCTCCGGGGCGGTCCAAGGGATACAGGGTATGTGGGGACGTGCTCTTCGACGAGGTGAGCGAGGTCGCTTCTGCGATCTCCCCGGTGCCGGGCGGCGTAGGCCCGATGACGATCACCATGCTGCTGGCCAACACGCTGCGCTCGGCGGAGATCGAGTTCGAGGCGAAACTTGGCGGTTAGGGTCCCCGGTCCCAAAGCCGTCTGGTCGGTCTGGAGGATCAACCAGGCCGCGAAACGGCTTCTCGAGAGCCAGACGCGCCTGCTCTGGGTGGCCGGCGAGGTCGGCAGTTGGACGAGGTCCCGGTCCGGCCACCGCTACTTCACTCTGATCGACGAGCGGGCGGAACTGCGTTGCGTGCTCTTCGCCGACGATGCCTGGCGGCTGCCCATGGAACCGGAAAGAGGCGCGAGCGTTCGCGTTTTCGGACAGCTCACCATCTACGAGGCCCGAGGCAGTTTCCAGCTCCGGGCGAAGAGGATCGAGGCCGAAGGCGGGGAAGGGCTCTGGCAGATAGCCTTCGACCGTCTACGCTCGCTCCTCGATTCCGAGGGGCTGCTCGACCCGGCCCGTAAGCGCCGGCTTCCCGCGCATCCGCAGACCGTCGCGGTGGTCACCTCCCCGGCGGGGGCGGCTGTCCACGACGTGCTGTCGGTGGTCGGGCGCAGGGCGCCTTGGGTGCGAGTGGTGGTGAGTCCCACCGTCGTCCAGGGCGAAGCCGCCGCCGAACAGATAGCCCGGGCCATGAAGAGGGCGACGGAACACGACCCGGCCGTTATCCTCCTGTGCAGGGGCGGCGGAGGACCCGAGGATCTCTTCGCCTTCAATCAGGAGCCGGTCGCGCGAGCCATAGTCGAGTCGCCGGTGCCGGTTCTCACCGGGATCGGTCACGAGGTCGATCGGACCATCGCCGACCTCGTCGCCGACCGCGCGGCCCCGACGCCCTCCGCCGCCGCGGAGCTCGCGGTCTCCCACGCCGGCGACACGCTTTCCCAGCTGACGGCAACCGGGACCGTGCTGCGAGAGTGCCTGCGGGACGTGGCGCGGTCGCGTCGCCAGCTCTTCCGGGAGCGCTCGCTGGAGCTGGAGAGGGCGGGAACGAAGATGATCGACCGGTTGCGCGGTCGCGTGGCGGGAACTCGCTCCGAAATGGAGAACGCCGTGCACGGCGTCACGGCCCGCCGAAGGCGGGAACTCTCCGAATCGGCCGCTCTTCTCGACTCCATATCCCCTCTTGCCACACTGGCCCGCGGCTACTCGGTCGCTCGCGATGCCCACGGCCGCGTTCTCAGCCGTCGCGCCGACTTCCCGACGGACTTCCGCTTTTCGCTGAGGGTGACGGACGGGGAAGTGGCGTGCCGCGCGTCCGGGGACGCCCTGTGAGTCCGGAAGAGTCCGTGAACGTTCGGCAGAGCTCGCCGGCGGATCGGTCGGAAGGGGATGCGCGGAACGTCGAAAGCCACCTCGCCCGGCTCGCCGAGATCGTTTCCGAGATGCAGTCCGGGCGCTTGGGGCTCGACGAGACGCTCGCCCTCTTCGAGGAAGGTATCGAACACGTCAGGATCACCGAGCAGGTGCTCACCCGCGCCGAGCGCAAGGTCGAGGAGATCATCGAGGGTGGACGTACGCGACCGTTCGCCGAAGAGCGCACCGGCGACCGGGGCCCGAGCTCGAAGTAGGGCAGCAATGGCTCCGCCCGAAGACGCCGCCGGCATCGAGCTGGCCCACTACCTCCGTGAGGGGAGGGGCAAGGTGGACCGCGCTCTCGACCGCGCAGGGAGCTGGCTCGCGGAGGGGCTGGGGAATCTCGTCGCGGACAAGATCAATTCCGCCAGCGCCTACGCCGTCTCGGGCGGCGGCAAACGCATACGACCGCTTCTCTGCGCGGCGGCCTACCGGGCCTGCGGCGGGCAGGCTTCCGACGATGCCCTCTTCGACTTCGCCGCCTCCATCGAGCTCGTGCACGCATCCTCCCTCATGCACGACGACCTGCCCTGCATGGACGACGCCGAGCTCCGGCGGGGGACACCGGTGCCGCATCTCGTCTACGGAGAACGCGCCACCATGCTCGCGGGTGCCATCCTGATTCCCGCCGCCGTTCTTCTGGCCTTCGAGTCCTCGGCGGCCCTCGAATGCGGAACCGACGGCGGCCGGAAGGCGGCCATCGCTCTGGCACGGGCCTCCGGCGCACCCGGCATGGTCGGGGGGCAATGGCTCGACCTCATGGCCGAGAACCGGGTCCTGAGCATCGAGGAGCTCGACGACCTCCATCGCCGCAAGACGGGCGCCCTGCTCGCGGTCTCTCCGGAGATGGGGGCACGGGCCGCCGCCGCCTCGGCGGAGAGGATCGAGGCGCTTCACCGCTACGGAGCCTCTCTCGGACTGGCCTTCCAGATCGTGGACGACATCCTCGACGCGACCGGTGATGCGGCCACCTTGGGCAAGGAACCGAGCGATGCGGAACTCGGTAAGTCGACCTATGTTTCGCACTGGGGCGTGGAAGCGGCCAGGGCCAGGGCACGCGAGGAGGCCGAGCGAGCTCTCGCCGCCCTCGACGGGGCAGGCCTCGGCACGCCCGTCCTAAGCGCTCTCGCCGAGCTGGTCGTAAGCCGTCGGCGCTAACCGGCTTGCTCGCGAGACCAGCATGGCAAACCTAATGCCAGGAGGCATGCACCATGTCAATACTTGATCGCATAAACTCGCCGGAAGATCTGAGACGTCTCCCGGCGGAGAAGCTGGAAGAGGTCGTGTCGGCGGTTCGCGACCGCCATATCGACGTCGTGGCCAGCAAGGGCGGTCACTTCGGCGCCTCCTTGGGCGTGGCCGAGATCACCGTGGCGCTCCACTATGCCTTCGACACGCCTCGCGACCAGCTCGTGTGGGACACCGGGCACCAGGCCTACATCCACAAAGTGCTCACAGGCCGCAACGAGAAGTTGCCGACCATAAGGACCTTCAAGGGTTTGGCGCCATTCCTGAGACGCGACGAGTCCGAGTACGACACTTTCGGCGCGGGCCATGCGGCCACCTCGATATCGGCGGCCTGGGGCATGGCGGTGGGGCGCGACCTCGGCGACGAGGACTTCGACGTGGTCGCGATCATCGGGGACGGAGCCATGGGCTGCGGTCTGGCCTACGAGGCCCTCAACAACGCGGGCCATACCGACCGGGATTTCGTGGTCGTCCTGAACGACAACGACATGTCCATCGCCCCAGCCGTCGGCGCACTCAACAAGTACCTCACCGGCGTCATGACCAGCCGGATCTACGACCGCGTGCGCGGGATCGTCGGAAGCGTGCTCAGACGCACTCCCACCTCCCTGGGCGACACCCTCGAGGAGGTGGCGGGCAAGATCGAGGACGGCGTCAAGCACGTATTCGGCCCCGGCATGCTCTTCGAGGAGCTGGGTTTCCGCTACGTCGGCCCCGTGGACGGCCACAACGTCGACGAGCTCGTGCGCACCTTCGAAAACGTCCGTCGAATGAAAGGGCCGATACTGGTGCACGCGCTCACGACGAAGGGGAAGGGCTACTCCCTCGCCGAGGGCGACCCATGGACCTGGCACGCGTCCGGCCCCTTCGACCGCACCACGGGGGAGGGAAGCGCCTCGGGGCCGTCCTCCCGTCCGCGCTACCAGAAGATCTTCGGCAGAGGGCTCATCGAGCTGGCCGACCGAGACGAGCGCGTGGTGGGCATCACAGCGGCAATGCCGGACGGCACCTCCACCGACATCTTCCAGAAGGCGCACCCGGACCGCTATTTCGATGTGGGGATAGCGGAGGGCCACGGCGTCACCTTCGCCGCCGGTCTGGCTACCAGGGGTGTCAAGCCGGTGGTGGCCATTTACTCCACCTTCCTACAACGCGCCTTCGACTCGATCGTCCACGACGTCGCTCTCCAGCGACTGCCCGTGGTTTTCGGCATGGACCGGGCGGGGATCGCCGGAGCCGACGGACCCACTCACCACGGCGCACTGGACATCGCATACATGCTCGCCGTCCCGGGGATGACGGTCACGGCGCCGAGGAGCGGCTCCGAGATGCTCGCCCTGCTTCGTCTGGCGCTCGATTCGAACGAGGGGCCGTGGAGCGTGCGCTGGCCGCGTGATCGGACCCCCGATGACGTACCGCCGCTCGCCAGGATCCCGAAGGTCGAGCCTTTCACATGGGAGATTCTGCGGGAGGGTTCGCGGTGCGCCATGCTCTGCGTCGGCACCATGGTCGAGACCGCCCTGGAGGTGGCCGGACGCCTCGACGAACGGGAGGTCGACGTCACGGTGGTCAACTGTCGTTTCCTCAAGCCCTACGACCGCGAGAAGTTCACCCGCCTCGCGCAAGGCCACGAACTCCTGGTCACGATGGAGGAGGGTACGGTGACCAACGGCTTCGGGGCGTTCATGGCCAGGGAGTTGGCGGATCTCTCGTTGAGCCGCCCGCCGCGCACGATCTCGCTCGGCATGCCGGACGACTTCGTCGAGCACGGCTCACGGGAGGAGCTGCTCGCGGACATCGGGTTGGACGCGGGCAGCGTGGCGGACAAGGTGCTGGCGGCGCTGCAAGCCCCAATGAAGATGACCGTTGCCGCCGGGTAAGCGGCACCGAACGGCTACCGCGCTCGACGCCGGGACGTGAGCAGGGTAGGCGGGTTCGGACCGGAGGTGCGCACCGCAGGCGTGGTGCTGCGGAAGAGACTCCCGGAGACTCCCGTCATCGGCCGTCTGGTCTCGTTCGCCGCCGAGCGCGACATCGCCCTCTCCTTCGAGCCGGACGAGGAACGGGCGCCGGAGCCGGACGGGCTGCTCGGAACTTCGATCCTTCGTCTGGGATCCGGCCCGAGTCCGGACCTGATCGTCTCCCTCGGAGGCGACGGGACCATGCTCAGGGCGGCGAGGCGAGCCATGGACCTGGGCGTGCCCGTGCTGGGCGTGAATCTGGGCCGGCTGGGCTTCCTCACCTCCGCTTCGGAGGCCGAGATGGAGGAGGGGCTGGGCATGGTGCTCGCCGGGAAGGCAAGACTCGACAGACGGTTCACCCTCACTGCGGAGATCGACGGCGACGGCGGGGAGCTCGTGGAAGCGCTCAACGACATCGTCGTCCACACCGTGGGCGCGGCTCGCGTGGCCGCCTTCGAGCTTGCGATGGCCGACGAGGGCGACGACCAGCTCATAGGCGACTTCACCGCCGACGGCGTAATCGTCACCACTCCCACCGGATCGACGGCATATTCGCTCTCGGCCGGAGGGCCCATCATCTCGCCGGGCGTGGAGTGCCTGGTCGTGACGGCCATCTGCCCCCACTCCCTGACCGTGCGCCCGCTCGTGATCCCGGCCGACGCCGCGCTGCGGATTAGGACGCCCGACGCCGGCGAGGAACTGAACCTGACCGCCGACGGACGTTTCTCGGGCAAGCTTTCAGCCAACCGCGAGGTGCGCATCCGCAGAGGGAAACGCAGTTGCGAGCTCGTCCGCCTTCCGGGCCATACCTTCTTCCGCACAATGCGCAGGAAACTGAATTGGGCGGCTCGTCCTCCAGAGAGAGGATGAGGTGCTGATCGAGATCCGGGTCAGGAACTACGCCGTCATCTCGGAACTCATCGTCGAACTCCACCGAGGACTCAACGTTCTCACGGGAGAAACCGGTGCCGGCAAGTCGGTCATAGTCGGCGCGTTGGCGTTGATAATGGGTGCGCGCGGCTCCGTCGACGTGATTCGGGTCGGGGCGGAAAAGGCGATCGTCGAGGCGGTATTCGACGTGCACGGGAACGCCGAGATCGAACAGGCGCTGGAGACGGGGGGCTTCGAAATCGAAGAAGGTCTTCTCATTCTCCGTCGCGAGATCGCGGCCGCAGGACGCAACAGAGCCTGGGTGAACGGCTCGCCGGCCACGGTTTCCGTCTTAGCTTCCCTCGGTTCTCACCTGGTCGACATACACGGACAGCACGAACATCAGTCGCTTTCAAGGCCGGGTGCGAGGGCCGATCTCCTCGACGCCTTCGCCGGGGCCGGGCCGGCGGCGGCGCGCGTGCGTGATCTCCACCGCGAAAACCTGCTCGCCCGCGACGCTCTCACATCGCTGGAGAAGGGCCTGAAGGAGACGGCACAGAGAGCCGGCTACCTCCGCTTCAAGCTGAGCGAGATCGAGAATGTGAATCCGACGCGAGACGAGGACGACGAGCTGCGCCGCCGCGCGAGCACGCTCGAACATTCCGAGGACCTGGCCCGAGGCGCCGCGCAAGCCTACGAGCTGCTCTACGAACAGGACGGCTCGCTCACCGAGCAGGTGGACGTCGTCCGCTCCGCGCTTGAAGGGCTCAGCCGCTTCGACCCGGCTCTGGCCGAAGAGGCGGCCCGCGTCGGAGAGGCCGGCATGGCCCTGGAGGAGGTCGGACGTGCGCTGGGCGACTACGCTTCCCGTATCGATCACGATCCCGCCGAGCTGGCAAGGTTGCGCTCGCGGTTGGACGAACTTCAGAGGATCGGACGCAAGTACGGGCCCGACCTCGACGACGTGCTCGCCGCAGCCTCGGAAGCTCGCCGCGAACTCGAGGCGCTCGACTGCTCCGCGAGGGATCTCGCAGCTCTCACGGCGAGGTGCGAAGAGGCTTCGGCCGGTCTGGAGCGCGCTGCCGCAGGCTTGACCGAGCTCCGCGACGCCGGGAGCGCCCGCCTGGCGGAGGCGGTGGCGGGCATCCTGCCGGCGCTGGGCATGGAAGGGGCGCGCTTCGTGGTCGAACTCGCCGCTAGGGACGAAATTACCGACGACGGAGCCGAGCGCATCGACTTCCTGGCCACGGCGAACCCCGGCTTCGACCCGGCGCCCCTGAGCCAGGTGACGAGCGGAGGAGAGCTTTCGCGCATCATGCTGGCCCTACGGGCCGCATTGGCGTCGGCTCACGGCACTCCGGTCCTGGTCTTCGACGAGGTGGACGCGGGCGTGGGCGGAGCGGTGGCGAACAGCTTGGGAACCAAGCTTGCCGAAGTGGCGTCCGAACACCAGGTGATCGTGGTCACCCATCTCGCCCAGGTCGCCTCCAAGGCCCGGACTCACCTCGTCGTGGAGAAGGCGGTCGCCGCCGACACCGTCACCGTGTCGATCAGGCGGATCCGGGGGCGCGAACGGGTCGGAGAGATCGCCAGAATGCTGGGTGGCGATCCTCGGTCCGCAGCCTCTCGCCGGCACGCCCGCGAACTGCTGGGTAGGGGAAGGCGCGGCGATCGAGCCTGAAGGAGTCTCGCCCTCGCTGGCTCGACTTCACGCATGTCGGCAGGTCACGGTTCCGCTCGCCGAGCGTACTGGAGCTTTGGCGGCCCGGGATCTTCCGGACCCGTTCGATCCGCGCTGACCGGTCGCGGCGACTGCGGCCTGCCCAGGTCGCACCGATCACGGCCTGGCGGGTATCCGGAAAACGGTCCCTCGCGGCCGGCGCCTCGGCCTCCGGCGCCTCCGGAATATCGACTTCGCGTTCGTACATGGAGCCCCCGTTGACGTATATGGAGCCCCCGTTGAAGAGTCCTCACCCTCGCCCGCCCGCGCACCGCGCGGCCCCCGCTGCCCGAGCCCTGCTCGCTGGGCCGGTCCTGCTCGCCGCACTCGCGCTTACCGGAGTCCCGCTCCCGCTGACCGGTCGGCAGGAGCCCGACCTCTTCTCCGCTCTCGAAGCCCGCCATATCGGACCTGCGGGCATGAGCGGACGGGTTTCGGACATCGAGGTCGTCCTGTCCGATCGGGACATCGTCTACGTGGGATCCGCCACCGGCGGCGTCTTCAAGTCGGTCGACGGCGGAATCACCTGGAACCCCGTCTTCGACGGGCAAAATGCGCTTTCCATCGGCGCGGTGGCGGTCTTCCAGCCCAATCCCGACGTGGTCTGGGTGGGAACCGGCGAAGGCAACCCGCGCAACAGTGCAGGTGTGGGTCGCGGTCTCTATCGCTCGCTCGACGGAGGCGAAACCTGGGAGAGTCTGGGGCTCGAAAACTCCGAGCGCATTCACCGGATCGTCACCCATCCCGTCGATCCCGACATCGCGTACGTCGCGGCCATGGGGCCTGCCTGGTCCGACGGCAGAGAGCGCGGCCTCTACCGCACTCGGGACGGAGGACGAACCTGGGACAACGTGCTGCGGCGGGGCGAGCGTACCGGGGTGGGCGACGCGGTCATGGATCCGTCGAATCCCGATCGTCTCCTGGTCACTCTGTGGGAGTTCCGTAGAGAGCCCTGGTTTTTCGACTCGGGCGGTCCGGGTTCGGGGGTCTTCCTGACTGCGGACGGCGGCGACTCCTGGCGCGAACTGACCGCCGCCGACGGCATGCCCGAAGGCGACCTGGGCCGAAGCGGGGTGGCCTTCTCCGCCTCCGACCCCGACGTGGCCTATGCGCTCGTGGAAGCGGAGAAGTCGGCGCTACTGCGCTCCGACGACGGCGGAAGGAGCTGGCGAACGGTCTCGGACGCTCCGGGCATCAATCCGCGTCCGTTCTACTACGCGGACATCCGCATCGACCCCAAGAACGAAAACCGCATCTACCGTCTCGCCTCGACGGTAGATGTGAGCGAGGACGGAGGTCGTTCCTGGAGGACCGTGGTGCCCAGCGC
Source organism: Gemmatimonadota bacterium (assembly GCA_021295815.1). NCBI lineage: Bacteria > Pseudomonadati > Gemmatimonadota > Gemmatimonadota bacterium. The sequence goes on from JAGWBQ010000005.1 coordinate 55,393, forward strand.
CATCGTTCACGGCGACATCCACGAGCTCTGGATCGATCCCGACGACCCGGAGAGAATGATCCTGGGCGAAGACGGCGGAATCGCGTTCACCTACGACCGCGGCGACAACTGGCGCTTCGTTGAGAATCTGCCTCTCGCGCAGTTCTACCGCATCGAGACCGACGACGCCGTGCCCTTCAACGTCTACGGCGGACTCCAGGACAACGGCTCCTGGTACGGTCCGAGCACGGTCTGGGAGAACAAGGGCGTCCTCAACGCACACTGGCGCAGGGTAGGCAGCGGCGACGGCTTCACCGTCATGCCGGATCGCTCCGACCCCGACCGCTACGGGTACTCGATGTCGCAGGGCGGCAACCTCCAGCACTTCGACAAGCTGACCGGGGCTCGACGCTCCATCCGTCCGGCTCACCCCGACGGCATCGACCTCCGCTTCAACTGGAACGCCGGTCTCGCCTGGGATCCGCACGACCCCGAGACCATCTATCTGGGCAGCCAGTTCCTGCACCGAAGCCGCGACCGGGGGCGCACCTGGGAGATCATCTCGCCCGATCTCACCACCGACGACCCCCTCAAGCAGCGGGCCTGGGAGAGCGGCGGCCTCACCACCGACGCCTCCGGAGCAGAACTGCACACGACGATTCTCTCGGTTGCTGTGAGCCCTCTGGAGCCTGGCGTCATCTGGGTGGGGACCGACGACGGCAACGTCCAGCTCACCATGGACGGCGGTGCGAGCTGGACCAACGTCGCTCCAGCCGTGCCCGGGCTTCCCACCGGCATCTGGATTCCCGACGTCCAGCCCTCCCGGCACTTCCCGGGACGCGCATACCTGGTGGCGGAAGACCATCGACGGGGCGACTGGACCACCTACTTGTACGCGACCGAGGATTACGGGGTGACCTGGCGCCCGCTCGCCGGCGCCGACGTGGACGGCTTCGCTCACGCCATCGAGGAGGATCCGGTGGAGGAAAACCTCCTCTTCCTGGGGACCGAGTTCGGGCTCGAAGCGAGTCTCGACCGTGGCTCCAGTTGGGAACCCTTCAGGGCGGGCGTACCGGTCGTTCCGGTCCGTGACCTGCGCGTCCATCCTCGCGACGGGGACCTCGTGCTCGGCACGCACGGCAGGGCGGCGATCGTGATCGACGACGTGCGACCTCTCCGCGAACTTGCCGCCGCCCCCGAGATCGTCGGAGGTGGGATACACGTCTTCAAACCGCCACCTGCCCGACGCGTCACGGTCGCCGAGGCCATCGGATATCGTTCCACGGGACATGCCATGCAGCAGGGCGAGACCCGGCCGGTTGGAGCTCTGATCTCGTTCTGGACGCCCGAGGAAGGCGAGGTGGTGATCGAGATCGCCGACACCAGCGGCGCCCTCGTCTACTCCACGTCGGTCGAGACCGGGGCGGGCGTCAACCGAGAGGTTTGGAACCTTCGTCCCGGAGGCGATGCCGACGAGACCGTCTTTCCCTCGCAGCTCGCGGTCCTGCCCGGCAGCTATGCGGTTCGAGCGCTCGCCGGCGACGAGGTGTCCGAGGCGACTCTGGAGGTGGTCGCGGACCTGCGGACGGGTGTCGGCCCCGCCGAATTGATCGCCCAAAGGGAGGCCCTCAACGAGGCCAACGCAGCGGTCAGGGAGGTCGACGAGGCCAGGGAGCGGTTGACCGCCGTCGTCGAGGGCGTGGAGACGGTCCTGAACACGCTTCCTCAGGATTCGGTCGGCCTCGTCGAGATGGGTGAAGAGCTGCTCGGCGACCTCCGGGACACCGTGCGCCGGCTCTTCACGGGGCCGGAGTGTCAAGGCCTGTGCGGTCGCCGTACCGTCGCGCGCCTGGTGGGCGCGCCTGTCGGTCGGATCACCGGCGAGGAGGGATCGCCGTCGGCTAACACCCGGGTCATGATGAGGCAGGCCCGAGCGGCGGCCGATGAGATAGTCGAGACCGTCGAGACGATCATGGAGGGGCCGGTCGCCGCATACCGGGAGCGCCTGCGAGCGGCGGGCTACGTGCCCTTCCATGAAAGCGAGGTCTGATGTTCCGTTCCGTTCTGCTCTGGGCTTCCACGAATCACTTTCTTGCCAGTCGTCTCCCGCAATTCGGCCCGGTCAAGAGGGCGACCAAGCGGTTCATGCCTGGCGAGCGACTGGAGGACGCTCTCTGGGCGGCCGGTGTTCTGGCCGGGGAAGGCATCCGTACCACCATCACGCAGCTCGGCGAAAACCTCGACTCGCCCGACGACGCCGACGCGGTGCTGGAGCACTATCTTAAGGCCGTCGAGCTCATCCGGGCGTTCGAGCTCGATGTCGAGATTTCGGTAAAGCCCACACAGCTCGGTCTCGACTACTCCTTTCCCGACACGCTGGACCGGCTCGGACGACTGGCGCGCGCCGCGCGGCCTGTTCCGGTCTGGATGGACATGGAGGGCTCCCCCTACGTCGATCGGACCCTCGATCTTCTCAAGGCCATGCGGGAGGAGGACGAGCACGTCGGGGTCTGCATCCAGGCCTACCTCAGGCGAGTCGAGGACGACCTGCGGAGCCTCTTGCCGCTTGGCACCTCTCTCCGACTGGTGAAGGGGGCATATCTCGAGTCCCCTGAGGTCGCGTTTCCCGACAAGGCGGCGGTAGACGCCAACTTCCTGCACATCGCCCGTCTGATGCTCGAGGCGAAGGCGGCGGGAGGTGAGGGGCGGCCGGTAATCGCCACCCACGACCCCCGGATGATCGCCGGAACCGAGGCTGCGGCCACCGAGCTGGGGCTATCGCCCGGAGATTACGAGTACGCCATGCTCTACGGGATCGAGCGGAACGAACAGGCGCGACTCGCCGAAAAAGGCCACCAGGTGCGTGTCCTGATCAGTTACGGAGAGGAATGGTTTCCGTGGTACATGCGAAGACTGGCCGAGCGACCGGCGAATCTGTGGTTCGTTCTCAAGCAGATCGCAGGCAGCCAGCGTAAGCTTCCCGCCCGCTGACATGAAGAGCTTCCTTCTATCCGTTCTCGCACTGTCCGCCCTCCTCACGGCGGGTTCGATATCGGTAACGCCCTCGCCGCCGGAGAGCGCCTCGGCCGAACTCCATCTGAGGCTCGACTCCGCAGCGCCGTCGCCCGGTTCCGAGGTCGAGAGTCTGGAGCGGGTGCGACTCTGGTTTTCGCAGGCTCCGCAGGAGGGATCGGTGAGAGTGCGCCTGACCGCCGCCGCCGGCGAGGTCGAGCGAGCGACCGTGAACGTCAACCCGGAGGACGACACGGATTTCCTCGCCTCGCTCGAGGCTCCGGCGTCCCCCGGTGTCCATACCGTGGCCTGGCGCGCCATCGCCGACGACAACCATGTGGTCAGCGGAGACTTCACCGTTACGGTAGTCGGTCGCTGACGGCCCGCCGGACTTGACGCACCGTTCGTTCGAGCCGAGGAGGAAGGCCGGGGAAGCCGAGAAGCGCGACGGCTGAGTCATGTGACGGCCGCGCTCTCCAACTGGTTTCTCTTCACCGGCCTGGTTCTGCTGGTCGGTTCGGCGACGGCTCTCTGGCTCTTTAGCCCCAAGGTCGAGGCGGGCGCCGCGTCGGCAGAAGCCTCAGCTTTCATAGCCGACCGGGCCGTACGGACCGGTCGTTTCGCCGCCCTCGGTCTGGTCGCCGCGTTGCTCGCGGCGGCAGCGGTCAAGTTCTTCGAGTTCCGGGACCCCTTCGCGACCTGGCAGGAAGATGCTCGCTTCCTGATCGGTTCGAGTTGGGCCGGTTACTGGATGGCGGCTCTCGCCACGGCGATTCTCGCGGCAGCGACATTCCACGTCTCCATCTCCACCAGGTGCGACGCTCCGGGCCGACGGGCCGGAATCGTGGTCGCGAGCTTCCTCACCCTGATCCTGTGCGCGTTTCCGGCGACCACCGGCCACGCCATGATGGAGACCCCCGCTCCGCGCTGGCTGACGGTGGGCGGCGACGCTCTCCACCTGCTCGCCGCCGGCGTGTGGATGGGCGGACTCGCTCTAATGTTGATCTGCGAGTGGAGCTGGCGGAGGAGACGCGGCGCGGCCCGGCGCTCCCTCCTGCCGCTCACGGTCCCACGCTTCTCGCCCACGGCCCTTGCGGCGGCGGCGGTTCTCGTCCTCACCGGATCGTTCGCGGCATATCTGCGGCTCGAGTCTCCTGCGGACCTGTTCGGAACGACGTACGGCCGTCTCCTTGCCGCCAAGATCGTCCTGGTCGTCGCTGCGCTCGGTGTCGGTGCGCTCAACTGGAGGCGGCTGCGTCCCCGTCTCCTGGCTGCCTGGGCCGAAGGTTCCCGGGACGCGGCTCCCGCACGCTCAGCTCTCCAGCGGGCTGCCTTTGCCGAGCTCTTGCTCGCGCAACTGGTAATCGCGGTCACGGCGGTACTGGTCAGGACGAGCCCTCCGGGTTAGAAGCCCGAGGACCGAGTTTCCTGCGGTGGCGCCGCTGCGTGGCATCCGCACCGGACCGATCATCCCCGTACCGCCTGGACCAGCTCCTGGCCGCTCGGCTTCTGGAAGACCCGAAGTCCGAACTCGGGCAGCATCGCGATCAGATGGTCGAAGATATCGGCCTGGAGTCCTTCGTATACCGCCCACGCGGTGTCGTTCGAGAAGCAGTAAATCTCGATAGGGATCCCTTGCGGGCCTGACGGGAGCTGTCGGGTCAGCAGGGTCATCTCCTTGTGCACGCTGGGGTGGTGACGCAGGTAGTGTTCCATGTAGGCACGGAACGTGCCGATGTTGGTCAGGCGACGACGCTCCGGAATCAGCTCTCCGTCCGGGCCGCCGTCGACCAGGCCGTCGGCGGTCAGCCCCTTGCCCGTGTTGTACTGGCCGATCTCCTCGAGCTTCCGCCGCATGTAGTCCCGGATGAACTCGTAACGCGAGAGGCGCGCGATCTCCTCACCTTCCAGGAAGTGCACCGAGTTCATGTCGATGTTGAGGGAGCGTTTTATGCGCCTGCCGCCCGACTCCGACATCCCTCGCCAGTTCTTGAAGGACTCGGTGATGAACTTGCTGGTGGGGATCGTCGAGATGGTCTTGTCCCAGTTCTGTACCTTGACCGTGTGCAGCGCGACATCGATCACGTCGCCGTCGGTGTTAGCCTGGGGCATGGAAACCCAGTCGCCGATCCGGATCATGTCGTTCGACACCAGCTGCACGCTGGCCACGAGCGAAAGGATGGTGTCGCGGAAGACGAGAAGCAGGATCGCGGTCAGGGCGCCGAGGCCGGCGAACAGGGCGCCCGGTTCGATCCCCGCCAGCACGGCGACCACCGCAAGCGCCGCCGCGCCGTAGGCGATGATGGCGACGACCTGGAGATAGCCCTTGATCGGATGGCGTCTGGCGTCCCCATAGCTGTCGCTGTAGATGTTGTTGACGGTGGAGAGCAGCGACGGTACCGCCAGAGTCAGGGAGATGATCACGAAGGCAAGTGCGATTCTTCTGACGATCTCCACTCCGAGAGCCGCCCGAGACTGCATGACGAGGTCTCCCACGTCGTTGAGCTGCACCGCGAATACCGCTTGGACGCCGAAGTAGATGAGAATCCAGGGCACCGCTCGCGCCAGACGCGGGATGGCCTCGCTGTCGACGATTCGGTCGTCGATGGTGGTCCGGGTCCGTCCCGCGAGCTGCGCGAGCGTGGTGACCGACACGGTGCGGGCGGAGATCCCGGCGAGCCAGGCCATCGCAATCAGCACGCCTCCCGCCAGCGCGAGGTTCATCCACCGGGAGGGCAGCCAGTCCAGGGGAGAGATCAGAACGAGTGCCGCGGTGGCGGCGGTCGATGCCAGGAATCCCAGCACGGGCAGCGCGGTCGACCAGAGACTGAGCGGGCGAGACGAGTTTGTCATGGCGGTGTGGCGAGTGAAGAGGGAAGGGAAGGTAACCGCGGAGCCGCCCGGCCAGGAATCGCGCGGCGGAGGCGCAGCCTCGACTCCTCGTTTGCTCCCGGGTCCCGGGCGGCGTAAGGTTGACGCTACCGCAGAGCGCTTCGCGGTGCGAGTCCCACGCCGTCCGGGGAGAACCATGTCCGGCAAGCTGGTCCGATATCTCCTGCCCGCTCTCGTGTTCCAGTCGGCGGTCATAGGCGGCGGTTACGGCACTGGTCGCGAGCTCGTCGAGTTCTTCCTGAGCCTGGGTCCTAGGGGCGGCCTTTTCGCGATCATCGCCTCCGCAGCGGTCTTCAGCACGGTGTCGATGGTGACCTTCGAGCTGGCGCGAGTATGGGGAGCCTACGACTACGGACGTTTCTTCCGCCGCCTGCTCGGCCCGGGCTGGTGGCTGTTCGAGCTTTGCTACCTGCTCCTTCTGCTAATCGTGCTGGCCGTGATCGCCGCCGCCGCCGGTTCCATCGCCGACGAAGCGTTCGGCGTCAATCGCTGGGTCGGGGTCGGCCTGGCCGTCTCCGCCATAGCCTTGCTGGTGGCGGGTGGAAGCAAACCGCTCGAGCGCTTCTTCGCGGGCTGGTCCTTGGCCTTGTACGCGGTCTACGCGGTGTTCGTGGCGCTCTGCCTTCGGGAGTTCGGGTCCGAGATCGGGCAGGCGTTCGCGGACGACGAAGCCGACGGGACCGGGCTTGCGAGCGCCTGGGCGGGCATCCGCTACGCCGGATACAATCTCGCGGTGATCACGCCCGTTCTCGCCACCATCAGGTTCCACAGGACTAGGAAGGAGACGCTGGTCGCGGGGGCTCTCACCGGTCCGGTGGCCATGGTTCCCGGGCTGCTCTTCTTCCTGGCGATGGCCGGGGCCTATCCGACGATTCTCGACGCCACCGTCCCTGCCAACGAACTGCTCGAAGCGCTCGGTTCGAGAACCTTCCAAGTGATCTTTCAGGTGATACTCTTCGGCACTCTGATCGAGACCGGAGCGGCTCTTATCCACGGCCTCAACGAAAGGATCGCCGGATCTCGAGCCGAACGGGGCGGAAAGCTCCCCTTTCCCATCCGGCTGCGGGTAGCGGCCGTGCCGTTGGCCGCAGCCACCGCTCTGAGCGGGTTCGGCCTCACCGCGCTGATCGCGAGCGGCTACGGAACTCTGACGTTGGGGTTTATCGCGGTCTACGTCGTACCCGTCCTGACCGTGGGAATCTGGCGGCTGACGGCGGGGGTGAGGCCGGACCGACCTTCTGCGCAACGGTAGCGGCCGCCGCCGGCCCTGCGGCCCAAGGCCGAACGGTAGGGCGATTTGTATGAGAATCCCCGGCCGTGGACGACCCGGAGGGCGTTCCAGACATCTCCACCGGAGACGGCCGCCGATCCAACTCGACCGCCCTCTTTCCGCCGCAGGCCTGGGTTACCGTCCCTTGCTGAGCGCTCCTCCCCAGGGGTGGATGAAATCCTCCGGCTCCACGCCGAGCCCCTCGGCGACCCGGGTTATGTAGTTGAAGTAGCCGACCACCTGTGTCGCGTCGTGGATGGCGCGATCGCTGAAACCGAGCCTTCGAAGCCGGTCGAGATCGGCGGCGTCGAGCTCGGAGGGCGTCAGCGTCATCTTCTCGGCGTACTCGCAGAGCGCGGCGTCGGCGACCGAGAGCCCCGGAGACCTTCCTTCGCGCGCGATCGAGTGCACGAAGTCGTCCAAGGCCTCATCCCTGGTCGCAGCGGCTCCGCCACCCGAGCCTGTTCCATCCGCGTCGTCGTCTTCGTCGCCCTCCCGGCCGTGGCGGGTCAGGTCGATCTCGTGGTGATCGGCGGCTTCCTCGATCTCTTCCCGGAGATCATGCGCGTGCGCCTGAGTTCAGTAGAAGCAGTCCACTGCCCGGGCGGTGACCACCGCGAGCATCTCCCGCCGCCATCTGGAGAGAGGTGAGGAGCCGAACATCACCGCACGGTAGAAGTCCATCGAGCTTCTCAGCACGGGAGGATTCAGGCTCATGACGCGGACGATGCCCCAGACGCGCCCCGAACGCTGGACGGCCTGGTCGAAGAGACGGCGCAGCAGGCCGGTGGCCTCGTCTGGCGGGATCTCCTGGATGTTCGACATCGGACGCTTTCCGCTTCAGCAGGGGTCGGGTCAAGTAGGGGTCTAGCTCAGGTGAGCCTGATCGGGGTCCAACTCAAGATAACCCGCGCATGGGCACGCCGCGCCCTCCAAGCGAGCACGGAAAACCCAGTGTCGACGGCCCGGCGCTACCCGGTACAAAGTTCGGCGAGCGTTCGCGGGTCGATGTTGCCGCCGGTAAGGACCGCGACCACCGGTCGGTCGCCGGCGACGGGGATTTTACCCGCGCGCAAGGCAGCGACCCCGGCCGCCCCGGAGGGTTCGACCACGAGCCTCTCCACGTTAAGTAGAAAACCCGCGGCGGAGAGGATTTCGTCCTCGGTCACGAGCGCGACTCCCTCGCAGGCCCGGTCCACGATCCGGAAGGTGAGCTTTCCGGCCATCGGCGGAGCCAGGCCGTCCGCGACCGACCGGGGCCTCGCGATCCGCACCGCTTCGCGAGCTCGCAGACTCGCCTCCATAGCCGCCGCCCCGACCGGCTCCACCCCCCAGACGCGCGCGCCGCCAGCTTCGGCCTTCGACTTCGCCGCCAGGGCCACACCCGACACGAGTCCGCCGCCTCCTACCGGCACGACGACGGCATCCGCCTCGGGAAGCTCCTCGAAGATCTCCTCGCCGCAGGTCGCATGGCCGTAAACCACCGGTTCCGCGTCGAACGGGTGGAGGAAAATAAGCCCGCGTTCCCGCGTGATCCGCTCCACCGTCTCGAACGCCTCGGCGACGTCACCGGCGAGGACGACCTCGGCTCCCAGACGACGCGCCCTTTCGGCCTTGTAGCGCGAGGCCGACGCCGGCATGACCACGAGCGCGGCCACCCCTGCCTGCGCGGCCGCCCAGGCCACCGCTTGAGCGTGATTGCCGGCCGAGATGGTCGACACGCCCCGCCGCCGCTCCTTCTCCGACAGAAGCCGGACGGCGTTGAACGCGCCCCGCACCTTGAAGGAGCCGGTGATCTGCCGGTTCTCGCACTTGAGGTGAACCGGGGCGCCGAGCTCCTCCGACAGGTCCGGTGAGAAGAGCATGGGTGTGCGTCTGACCGCGCGGCGCACCGCGGCGCTCGCATCCGCCATTCCGGCGCGGGCCTCGGAGAGGACGACGTCCCAGCTTCCGGTTTCCGAGGCCTTCGGCACGACAGGCTCGGAGCTCGAGATCTCAGACACCCGTGTTTCCTTTCATCGCGGCAATCTAGCTAGATTTGCGCTGACAGTCCTTGGACAATCTCGCGAGAGCAAACTGCCATACGCGGAGGATAGCATAGATGAAGGTCGTGCTGGGATATTCCGGAGGGCTCGACACCTCCATCATCGTTCCCTGGCTGCGCGAGAAGTACGACGCCGAAGTCATCTGCATGGCCGGAGACGTCGGTCAGCGCGGCGGCCTGGAGGGACTCGAGGCACGCGCCCTGGCATCAGGCGCAACGGCCTTCTTCGGCGAGGATCTGCGCAGGGAGTTCGTCGAGGATTTCGTTTTTCCCACACTCCGCATCGGGGCCGTATACGGCCGCAAGTACTTGCTGGGCACTGCGATCGCCCGCCCCATCCTCGCCAAGCGCCAGGCGGAGGTCGCCATCGAGGTCGACGCGGACGCCTTGGCTCACGGCTGCACCGGCAAAGGTAACGATCAGGTGCGCTTCGAGCTCGGCTACCTCGCGTTCGCCCCGTTGCTCAAGATCGTGGCCCCCTGGCGCGAATGGGAGATCCGTTCTCGCGAGGATGCGCTCGAGTACGCCCGTGAACGCTCCATTCCACTTGAAGACGTGGACACCGACAAGCTCTACAGCCGCGACGAGAACCTCTGGCACCTCTCGCACGAGGGCGGCCCTCTGGAGGACCCTGGCGCCGGTCCCGACGAAGAGATGTTCATCCTGACCGACTCTCCTCTGAACGCTCCCGACGAACCAGAAAGGGTCGAGATCGGTTTCGATGCGGGAACCCCGGTGAGCGTCAACGGCGAGAGGATGGACCCGGTCGAGCTGCTCTCCACCCTTAACGCATTGGGCGGTCGGCACGGAGTCGGCCGGGCGGATCTCGTCGAGAACAGGCTCGTGGGAATGAAATCCCGCGGCGTATACGAAACCCCGGGCGGCACCATCCTCCACGCGGCCCTCCGGGACCTCGAGTCGATCACGCTCGACCGCAAGGCCGAGGGGCTCAAGGACGAGATGGCCATGCGCTGGGCCGACCTGGTCTACGAAGGCAGATGGTGGACGGTGGAGAGGGAGGCCTTGCAGGCCGCCACCGACGTGCTCGCGGAGCGAGTCACCGGCGAGGTGGGGCTCGACCTCTACAAGGGGGGCTGCCACGTGGTCGGGCGCAACAGTCCGCGCTCGCTCTACAGGGAGGATCTCGCCTCCTTCGGCGCCGCCGAATCGTACGATCACGCCGACGCCACGGGCTTCATTCGCCTCTTCGGCATCCCGGTGCGCGCGGAGGCAGGCGTGACCTCGCTCGACTTCGGGGACTAGCGCCTCGTCGTGGCCACCCCTTCCGGCTCCCTCTGGGGCGGACGCTTCGAGGAGCCCATGGCCCCGGAGATGGTGCCGTTGAATCTCTGCCTTCCCGTCGACGGCCGGCTCTGGCGCGAGGACATAAGGGGCAGCCTCGCCTGGGCCCGGGCGATCGGACGGGCCGGAGTGCTCGACGAACATGAGGTCGAGCGGATCGTCGCCGGCCTCGGAAGGGTGGGCGAGCGGATCGAGCGGGAGGGGCTCGACGGCGCACCGGATGAGGACGTGCACTCGGCCGTGGAACGCCTTCTCGGCGAAGAGATCGGGCCCCTGGCCGGAAAGCTCCACACCGGACGTTCGCGAAACGACCAGTCCGCGACCGGCACGCGCCTCTGGGGGATGGCCGTCGCCGAGCAGGTGGTCGCCGACCTCGAGGAGCTGATCTCGGTGTTCGCCGAGCTCGCCGAACGAACTCTCGACCTGGTCATGCCCGGCTACACACATCTCCAGCAGGCCCAGCCGGTCAGGGTCGCGCACTGGGCTCTCTCCCACGCCTTTCCGCTGCTTCGCGACGCCGGCCGCTTCCAACGGGCCCGCCGAGCCGCCTCCGTGCTGCCCCTGGGATCAGGCGCTCTCGCCGGCTGCCCCTTTCCCGTCGACCGAGAGGCGATCCGGGCGGAGCTCGGCTTCGAACGGGTCTCGGAGAACTCGATGGACGGCGTCTCCGACCGGGACTGGATGTGCGATCTGGTCTACGCGGGCGCTCTCGCGGGCGTCCACATCTCACGCCTGGGTGAAGACCTCGTGCTCTTTTCGTCGCGCGAATTCGGATTCGTGAGGCTCTCCGACGGCTTCTCCACCGGGTCGAGCCTGATGCCTCAGAAGCGCAATCCCGACGCTGCGGAGCTCGCCCGAGGCAAGGCGGCCCGACTGGCGGGCAACCTTACCACGCTTCTGACCTTGGCCAAGGGGCTGCCGACCGGCTACAACCGCGACCTCCAGGAGGACAAGGAGGCTATCTTTGACACCGCCGACACCCTCAAGGTGCTCCTGCCTGCAACGACGGGCGCCGTTCGGACCTTAAGCTTCTCCGCGGAGCGCGTCTCCGCCTCCCTCGACGCAGCCATGCTCGCCACCGACCTCGCGGATCATCTCGTCAGGGAAGGGGTGCCCTTTCGCGAAACCCACGAAATAGTGGGCCGGCTCGTGCGTAAGGCCGAATCTCTCGGCATCGGCGTCGCTTCACTCCCCAAGGAGGATTTGGCCGAAGCCCATTCCTCGCTCGGCGGCGATCTTGCCGCCGTCTTCGATTTCGAGCGTTCGGTCGAAACTCGAAACACCGCCGGCGGCACTTCGCGCAGGGCCGTCCTCGAACAGCTCGCCAACGTCAGAGGTCGCCTCCACCCCGCACGGAAGGGCTCCCCGACGGCAGGCTTCTCCGCAACTTCGCCAACATGATCATCATCACCCGCGCCGGCGTCAGCGCCGACGAAATCAACCACATTCGCGAACGCGTCGAAGCGCTGGGTCTGCGCACTCACCTTTCCGAGGGTGAACGACGCACCGTCATCGGCTGCATCGGAGACGAAACGCTGCTCAGAAGCGTGCCCCTGCTCTCCGTTCCCGGGGTCGAACGCGTCCACGAGGTTCAGCGTCCCTACAAGCTCGCCTCCAAGCACTTCGCAGCCGGAGACACGAAGATCAAGCTGGGCGAGGTCGAGCTCGGCGGGCTTGAGATCGCGGTCATCGCCGGTCCGTGCTCGGTCGAAGGGCGCGACATGCTGCTCGACACCGCCCACAACGTCGGAGCCTCCGGTGCGCGAGCCCTGCGGGGCGGCGCCTTCAAGCCCCGGACCTCCCCCTATTCCTGGCGGGGACTAGGTGAAGACGGGCTCAAGATCCTCGCCGAGGCCCGGGAAGAGACTGGCCTCCCGCTCGTGACCGAGGTCATGGACACCCGTCACGTCGAGCTCGTGGCGTCCTATGCCGACGTTCTGCAGATCGGCACCCGCAACATGCAGAACTTCAACCTCCTCCAGGAAGTGGGCCGAACCCTGCGCCCGGTCCTGCTCAAGCGAGGGATGGCGGCGACCGTGAAAGACCTCCTCCTGGCCGCCGAGTACGTCATGAGCCAGGGCAACAACGACGTGATCCTCTGCGAGCGGGGGATCCGTACCTTCGGCACCGCGACCCGGAACACCTTCGACCTGGCCGCGATCCCCGTCCTCAAGCGTGAGACGCACCTGCCGGTCGTCGCGGACCCGTCGCACGCCGGAGGATACCGCCACCTGGTCGCCCCGCTCTCCTACGCGGCGATCGCGGCAGGAGCCGACGGCCTGATCGTCGAGGTGCATCCCGACCCCGAGACCGCCGCGTCCGACGGCGAACAGTCGCTCGATTTCGCCGAGTTCTCTTCGCTCATGGCGGGGCTCGCGGGATTTGCCGAGGCCGCAGGTCGCAGCGTGGCCGGCGAAGAGCCGAGAGCGGGACCGGCCGCCGTAGGCGTGTCCTCCGGGGCGGCCGAGAAGAGGACCGCCGCATCCGCCGCGAGCGGCTGAAGATTCGGGGATCGACCGGCGGACGGTGACCCGCACCGAGCTCAAACGCGCAGCCGCCCGAAGGGCGCTCTCCTTCGTCGAGAGCGGCATGGTTCTCGGGCTGGGGACGGGAAGCACGGTCGAGCCCTTCGTGGAACTGCTCGGGTCGGCCGTCTCCGCAGGCGAGCTCTCGGAGATCGTGGGAATTGCCACCTCAGTGCGCACTGCGAAGCTCGCCGAGAGGGTGGGGATCCGGCTCACGTCCCTTTCCGGAACGAAGGTGATCGATCTTACCGTCGACGGGGCCGACGAGGTCGCTCCCGGGCTCGACCTCACCAAGGGACTGGGCGGGGCGCTCCTGCGGGAGAAGATGGTGGCGCGGGCGTCGCGTCGGTTCGTGGTGGTGGCCGACGATTCCAAGCTGGTCGAACGCTTGGGCCGGAAGGCGCCGCTTCCGGTCGAGGTGATCCCCTGGGAGCACGAGGTCCACGTGTCGTTTTTCGAAGAGCTGGGAGCCGAACCCCGGTTGCGCATGGAGGGCCGCGAGCCCTACCGTACCGACAACGGCAACTTCATCTATCACCTCGCCTGGGCGGAGCCGGCCGACCCGGTTTCCGTGCAGGCAGCACTCGCCGCGAGGGCGGGGGTGGTCGAGTCCGGGTTCTTTCTGGGCATGGCCGACTTCGCGGTCGTCGCGGGGAGCGCCAGGGTCGAGCTGCTTCGCCGAGGGGGCGGCGAGCGCCGCGAGGAGCTCGCGCAGGCCGACGATCGTCGGGGGGCCGCCGCAGGGTCCGGCGAGGGCTCGCATCCGGGAGCGCGGGCATGAACCCTACGGTGTCCGGTCCGCTGATCGCGCCTTCCATCCTCTCCTGCGACTTCGCCAGACTCGCCGAGGAGATCGCCGACGTGGAGGCTGGCGGAGCCGACTGGATCCACGTCGACGTCATGGACGGCCACTTCGTCCCCAACCTGACCATGGGACCGGTGATCGTCGCGGGCGCCAGACGCAGCACCGCTCTCCCTCTCGACGTCCACCTGATGATCGAGAATCCGGAGGCGTACCTGAGGTCGTTCGCCGACGCGGGGGCCGACGCGATCACGGTCCACGCCGAGGTTTGCGACGATCTCGCCGCCGTCCTTAAGACGTTGGACGAGCTGGAGGTCGAGGCAGGGGTGGCCGTCAATCCGGAGACTCCGCTCTCCGCGGTCGAGGGCGTCCTTGACGGGATCGACCTTCTGGTCGTCATGTCGGTGAATCCCGGGTTCGGTGGACAGGGCTACATCCCGGGAAGCGCCGACAAGGTCAGGCGGGCCTCCGAGCTGATCGCGCGGATGAACGGCGACACCCTCATAGAGGTGGACGGAGGCGTGGACGCGTCGAACGCGGCGCGGATCGCGGAAGCCGGCGCGACAGTCCTTGTGGCCGGATCGGCGGTCTTCGGCCATCCCGCGGGCGGTTCCGCGGGCGTGAGGGAGATCCGACGAGCCCTGACCCGGTCGTTCGCGTGAAGCTCACCTTTTCCGCCGAACTTCCGGGCCACAGCCCCGAATCCGTCTTCGCCTGGCACGAACGCCCGGGAGCCTTCGAGCGTCTCACCCCGCCCTGGACGAAGGTCCGAGTGCTAGAATCGAACGGCGGCATCGGCGAGGGCGGCCGTAGGGTGCTCCGCGTGAAGTACGGCCCGAGCGCCTATCGCTGGGAGCTCCGCCACACCGGATACAGGCGAGGCGAACGCTTCGTGGACGAGCAGGTGTCGGGCCCGATGCGCCGCTGGAGGCACGAGCACCTCTTCGAGCCGACCGAGGACGGAGGCACCCGCATCGTCGACAGGCTGGACGTCGAGCTCCCGGCAGGCGCCGGGGCGGGTTTCGCTCCGAACCTCGTCAAGCGCGAACTGGGTCGCTTCTTCGCCTTCCGCTATCGGCGTCTGCAAGCGGATCTCGACCGCCATGCCGAGCACAGCGGAGCTCCCGGGCTCCGCGTGGGCGTTTCCGGGGCCTCGGGGCTGGTAGGATCGGCGCTCTGCGCTTTCCTCGAGACCGGCGGCCACGACGTGCTGCGCTTCACACGCCGGCATGGTGAAGCGGCGGGAAGCCCGGGCGGCTCTCGCGCCTACTGGAACCCGGCGGCGGGCGAGATGGACGAGAAGGCCCTCAGGGGACTGGACGCCGTGGTCCATCTTGCGGGAGCGCCGATCGCACAAGGACGCTGGACACCGGATCGCAGACGGGCGATACGGCTGAGCCGGACCAGGGGCACCGCACTGATGTCACGGGCTCTGGCGCGCTCATCGTCAGGACCGCGCACGCTCGTGAGCGCGTCGGCCGTCGGCTATTACGGCAACCGGGGCGACCAACGACTAGACGAGTCCGCGAAGTCGGGCCGGGGCTTCCTCGCGGACGTGTGCCGAGAGTGGGAGGGGGCGACCGAGGCGGCGGAGAAGGCCGGGATCCGGGTCGCCAAGATGCGGATCGGGCCCGTGCTCTCCCCGGCGGGCGGTGCGCTCGGGCAGATGCTGTTGCCGTTCAAGTTCGGCGTCGGCGGACGCATCGCCGCCGGCCGCCAGTACTTCAGTTGGATAGACGCCGACGATCTGACTGCGGCCATCCATCACGTGCTCAGGGACGGGCGACTCGGCGGAGCCGTCAACGCGACCGCGCCCAACCCGGTTCCGAACGCGGCCTTCACCTCGGCGCTGGGAAGAGCGCTGGGCAGGCCGACCCTGGTTCCGGTTCCGTCGCTGGCGATCAAGGCCGCCTTCGGGCAGTTGGGGACGGAGGTGCTCCTCTGGGGACAGCGGGCCGTCCCGGCGAAGCTGATCGAGTCTGGATTCCGCTTCGAGTTCGAGGGCGCCGAGGACTCGCTCGCGCATCAGCTGGGACGAACCTGACCGGAAGACCGAGAGCGTCATCAAGGCGCCGCGCCCGCTCAAGCGAAACCGACGGCCGAACTTCGGCCCTTGCAGCAATCCGCGCGACTAGGTATTATCTTCCGTACATCGACTTTCCGGCCCGCCGGCCTGCTCACATGGAGGCGGTCACCGGGACGCACACGCAATGCTTCAACTAACGAGGGAAACATGAAGCCAACTATCGTGAGTAGAATCGTCTTCGGTTCCGCACTCGCACTCGCGACCTTTGTCGCGGGCACGGGATCGGTGGCGGCGCAAAACGGCCAGGTGGTCGGCACGGTGCGAGACGCCGCCACTCAACGTCCGATCGAGGTTGTCCAGGTCTACATCCCGGACAGCCCCTACGGGACGCTTACCACGGCCGCTGGAGGCTACCTCCTGCTCGGCGTCCCCCCTGGTGAATACGAGGTCATCGCCCAGAGCGTCGGTTACCGTCGGGCCAGCCAGACCGTGACCGTAACGCCGGGCGGGTCGGCCAGCCTGGACTTCTCGCTGACGAAGACCGCCATAACCTTGGACGAGATCGTCGTCACCGGAGCAGGGGTTGCCACCGAGAGACGCAAGCTCGGCAACACCATCGCCACTCTCGACGTCTCGACGGTCGAGAACGCGCCCGTCTCGGATTTCTCGCAACTGATCGCGGGACGCGAGCCGGGCGTGGTCGCCCTGCCTTCCTCCGGTTACACCGGCGAGGGCGCGCGCATCCGCATCCGCGGCTCCTCGTCGCTCTCGCAGCTCAACGAGCCCATCATCTACGTGGACGGCATCCGGGTGGACCGCTCCGCCGTGCAGAACTTCAACGGCCAGGGCAACCCGTCGCGTCTCGACGACATCCCGCCGGAGTCCATCGAGCGCGTCGAGATCCTCAAGGGAGCCGCCGCGGCGACTCTCTACGGAACAGAGGCCTCCAACGGCGTCATCCAGATCTTCACCAAGAGAGGACAGGTGGGTGCGCCGCGCTTCACCCTGGCAGCCGACCTCACCGGCGTCTCCGTACCGACCAACCGCATCCTGCCGGTCGCGGACTTCGCCGAGAGCGAGGCCGACGTAGGACGCATCCAGGAGCGCTGGGGTCGCACGCTGGGGCTCTTCGAGCCCTTCGAGGAGGACGTCATCCCCGACTTTCTCACCACCGGCTTGGGCCAGACCTACTCGGGTTCGGTTTCCGGCGGCTCCAACGCTTTCCAATACTTCGTGTCGGGTCGCTTCGCCTACGAGGACGGTCCCTACGACGTCGGCGTCTTCGAGCCCGCCGAGGGAGTCGCGCCCGAGACCGACACCAACCGTCGCGCCTCGGTGACCAGCAACTTCACGGTGATCCCGAACAGCAAGGTGCGCATCGGCGTCAGCACTCTCTACTCCGACATGGAGCACCACACGCCTGACAATTCGAACAACATCTACGGCGTCTTCTCGTCGGCGCTCATGATGCAACTTCGTCTGGCGACGCCCAACAACCTCTACGGAGCTCCGGCGTTCGCGACCACTAGGGAGAACGCCTACCAGCTCAACTTCGTGAACTCGCAGCACTTCGCCGGCTCCACGAACATCAGCTACACCCCCACCGACGCGTTCCGCCTCGACGGTACCTTCGGCCTCGACTTCACCTCGGACGACGCGGTGTCCTTCCGTCCCTACGGCTGGAACGTCGACAACTACTCCGGCTCGACCCCGCTCGGCTCACGCAACGTCCAGGAGAACAGAACCCGCGAGATCACCGCCGACCTGAAAGGCTCGCATGTCTTCAGCACCGACATGATCGAGAACACCCTTCTCTTCGGCGCCCAGGGCTTCCTGAGACAGTCGCAGTCGGCAGGCGGAGAAGGTGACGAGTTCCCCGGGCCGGGTCTCGAGACCCTCTCGGCTCTCGCCAACGAGAGCTCCTTCGAGAGCTGGCTGAGAGTAACTCAGATCGGCGGGTACGTCCAGGATCAGATCGGCTACAACGACTGGGTCTTCCTGACCGTCGGCGGCCGCTGGGACGCGAATTCGGCGTTCGGATCCGAGTTCAGCACCGCCTTCTACCCGAAGGCTTCGATCTCCGTCGTGCCCTCGCAAGGGCTCGACTGGACGAACGAGACGATCTCGACCTTCAGGGTCAGGGCCGCCGTCGGCCGCTCGGGCCTCCAGCCAGGGGCGTTCGACAAGTTCACCACGTTCTCGCCGCAGCCCGCCGAGACCGGAGCGGGCGTCCGCCCCGCCAACCTCGGCAACGACGCGCTCCGCCCCGAAGTATCGACCGAGTTCGAGGTCGGCACCGAGATGGGACTCTTCAACGACCGCTGGTCCGTCGACGCCACCTGGTGGACGCGGACGGTCTCGGACGCTCTGGTAGCTCGCCAGTTCCCGGTAACGGGCGGCTTCACCTCCACCCAGCTCGACAACATCGGCGAGATGGAGGCCTCGGGTCTCGAGCTCAACCTGCGCGGCGCACTCCTCCAAGGCGAGAACCTCTCCCTCAACGTCTTCGCCAACACGGCGTACCTGACCGAGCAGATCGCCTCCCTCGGCGGAGCGCCGCCTCTCAAGACGGGCGGAAGCTATCCCCGCTATCGCAACTACCTGATCGAGGGCTTCAGCCCCGGCTCTTTCTTCGGCGCCAAGCTGGCCGACGTGGACATTCCTCTGAACCTCTTCGCCCCGGTGGGCGGCGAGTGCGTGATCCCGACGATCGATCAGGCGCTGGAGTACTTCAGCCAGGCCAGGAACCCGAGCGAATTCAAGCCCCTGGCCGTCGGCAACGACGCGTCCAACGCGACCTTCGACGATCCCAACGGCAAGGTGGCGTCACACAACTGCGGCCAAGGGCTGCTCGAGAGCTACCTCGGCAAGCCGAGCCCGGACTTCGCCGGATCCTTCGGCTTCAACATGCCGTTCGCGGGCCGCTTCGAGCTCTCCACTCTCGTGGAGTACAAGCTCGGCCACCAGGTGCAGGATCTCTCCGGCCAGTTCCGCCGCTCCAATTCCTTCATCGGGCGCAACACGCCACGCTCCGCCGAGCTCTCGGCCATCATGCAGAATCCGGCCTCGTCGGCTCAGCAGAGGCTCGACGCCGCGATCGCCTGGGTCAGCGAGATCGAGTCGCTCTCTCCGATGAGCGGGCTCAACGCGGTGTACGACGCGGACTGGCTCAACCTGCGCGAGGTGTCCCTCACGTACCGGGTCCCGCCCGCAGTCGTCGAGAATCTCGGCCTCGGCACCGCCACCGTCAACCTCGGAGCGCGCAACCTGCGTCTCTTCATGCTCGGCGACTACGTCGGCATGGACCCCGAGGGCAATGTGCTCGGCAGGTGCAACGCCGGCCTCAACTGCAACTTCCTCGATTCGACGGAGGGCTGGGGGATCCCGATCCCGCGGCGCTTCACGCTCACCACCCGCATCACCTTCTAGGAGTCGCCAAGAATGAAGAAGATCGCAATCAAGGGAACGATGTCCCTCATGGCGATGGCCGCGCTCGCGGGGTGCGGCGATCTCCTGGACGTCAACAACCCCAACAACCTGGTCGAGGAGTCGATTCGTCGCGAAGCGGCGGCCTCGGCTGTGGCCAACGGCTCGCACGCTCTAGTGGCCTCCTCGGTCTCGCAGTCGTGGCAGCCGTATCTGGTCGCCTCCGACGAGCTTCGCTGGATAGGTTCGCGCGACGCGTGGCTCTCTCTCGACCACGGATTCGTGGACGATCCATACAACGAGTTCATCGACGGGCCGTTCCCGGCTATGGGACAGGCTCGCTGGATGAGCGACGAGGCCATCGAGATCCTGACCGGGCACGTCGGTAACAATCCCGAGTCCACATCGATGCGCGAGAACCTCGCGCGCGCCAACCTCTACTCCGGCATCATATACATGGTGATCGGAGAGGTCCAGGAAGATTTCGCGTTCTCCGACAAGACCGAGGACGGCCCGCCGGTCGGCGCGGCAAACATGTATACCGTCATCGACGCCGCCATCGCCCGTCTCGACGCGGCGATCTCGACCGGCAACGACGACACCGCCCTCAAGGCCATGGCGATCCGGGCGCGCGCCAAGCATTCCCGCGCAATCTGGGACGCGATCAATCCGGCCCCTTCAGGGAACGGACTCGTCAGCTCTCCTGGGGCCGTCATGGACGCGGACGGGGTCATAGCGCAGCAACCCGGCGACTGGATCTACAACTTCAACTACGCCGCCGGTACGGTGGACAACTCCATGGCGAGCTGGATCAACGACCGCAAGGAGAACCAGGTCGATCCTTCGCTTGTGACGTGGAACGCCGCCAACGACGTCGACGGGATCGCCATGATGGATCCAATCGACGGTATCGCCGATCCCGCGGTCATCAAGTGGATGAACCAGTGGAAGGGCGGCAACTTCATGGACAAGGGCAACCCTTATCCTCCGCTGACCCTGGCGTCGACCCGGATGATGCATGTCATCAAGGCCGAAAACGCGCTCGCCGGAGGCGACATGGCCGGCTTCGCAGCCTCGGTCAATGCGGTCCGGGCGATGGACGGACTGACCCCCTACTCGGGTCAGATGGACTCGATGGCGATGTTGCAGCACACCCGCAGGGTGAACACCCTCTTGCAGGGTCTGCGTCTCGCCGACATGTACCGCTGGGGCCTCAAGGACGAGCTCTGGCAGAGTGCCGGAGCCACCAGCAGCGCACCGGGCACCATGCTCCCGATCTCGATCATCGAGGTCAGGGCCAACTGCCACCTCAACGGACTGGGGTGCAGCGGCTAGCCCGAGCCCCGACTCAGGTTGGGTTTAGCTGACCTTGCCAACGAACCCGGGCTCGCTCCCACTTTGGGGCGGGTCCGGGTTTCAGGCGTAAACGGAGGACAACGTACATGAAATTCGAAAGGGGCCGCATCGGACGAACGAGGACCAGAGCGTCCGCCTTGACCGGAGCGGTGGCCTGCGCGGGGTTGACGATCGGCCTCTGGGCCTGCGATCTGTGGGTAGAACCTAAGCCCGAGGAGGTAAGGTTCAGCCTCAGCGGCTCCGACGGCAAGAGGGCCGAGGTCATCTACGCGATCGACTTCGTCTCCGGTCAGACCGAGACCGGCGGAGCGCGTGTTCACGTGATCACACCCGACACCGTGATTCACACGCTGCCGATCGACACCGTCTTCGACATCCAAGGCGCGAACCAATGGTTCGTCCTGGTGCGCCCGCTAGAAGGCGACACGCTGGAAGTGCAAGCCACCGTGGCGGTCGACGGACGGAGCGTATACTCGCAGGCCGGCGGCATTTTCCCGCAAAACCCGTGGGCCTTCGTCTATCTCTTCAACAAGCTTGCGGCACAGGTTGACGAGGTGACTTTCTGATGAGTGCGTCCGAGAAGAGCCGGCGGAGAAAGCTCCATCCGGCTCGCCGCCGCCTGGCTAGCCCGCTGCTCGTAATCGCGGCCGCGCTTCTCGCCGGTTGTCACAAGTACATCCCCGTCGAAGAGCCTGCGGCGGGCAGCACCGTCAGAGTTACCGTCCCGGTGACCTCGGCGGTTCAGGACCGAAACGCCACGACCGGCACTTCGGCCTCGGTCGAGGGCGTCGTCGTCCAGGCGGCGCCGACCGATTCGCTCGTGCTGGCCATATCGCGCAGAGCGAGCTACGGGGCCTTCCGCGACATCGTTCGCCACGACACCATCTCGATCTCGCTCAACGAAGCCCTTCGGCTCGAGGAACGAGTATACGCCAAGAACAGAAGCGTTGTCCTGGGTGTGGGCCTCACCGCTGTCGCCGTCGGCCTTGCCGCAGCCGCTTTCGGCGTCGGCGGCGGGCAACAGGGAATGGTTCCCCCCGACGGGGGCGGGACCACTCGACCGGTACCGTCAATTCCCTTGTTCAGCATCTCCACCGGCCGATGAACGACCGGCCGGCGTACAACCTTAGGCGGGACGGACCGGCTCACGGTCCGCAACTCGCTTTCCCACGGACGCCGACCCATAGACGCATGAAGACCACCCACCTCGGCGCCGCGTTCCGGCGCATCCTTCTCTCGACCCTCCTGCTCGGTGCGATCGGCTCCCTCTCGACTCCGGCGGCGGCGCGCGCGCAGGAAGTACCGGAGGATGTCCTCGACGCCTTAAGATGGCGCAACGTGGGCATAGCCCGAGGCGGACGCTCGACGGCGGTGGCCGGAAGCGAATCCCGCCCCTTCGAGTACTTCTTCGGAGCCACTGGCGGAGGGCTGTGGAAGACCACCGACGGCGGCAACAACTGGCGGCCTGTGACCGACCGTCAGATCGGAAGCGCATCAGTGGGTGCGGTCGCGGTCTGCGACGCCGATCCGGACGTCGTCTACATCGGCACCGGCGAGACCCAGTTGCGCGGCAACATCCAGCAGGGCGACGGGGCCTACAAGTCGGTGAACGGGGGCAGGACCTGGGAAAGGATCGGTCTGGAGGCGACCCAGAACATCTCGCGCATCCGCATCCATCCCGAGAACTGCGACGTGGCGTGGGTGGCCGCGTTCGGCATCCACTCGGCCGAGAATCCCGAACGCGGCGTCTTCAAGACCGTGGACGGAGGCGAAAGCTGGACCCACTCGCTTTTCAAGAGTCCGCGAGCCGGAGCTGCCGATCTGGTGCTCGATCCCAATAACCCCGACGTGATCTACGCTTCCATCTGGGAGGCCTGGCGCAAGAGCTGGGGAATGTCTTCCGGCGGACCGGATTCCGGACTCTGGAAATCCGAGGACGGAGGCGAGAGCTGGATGGAGATCACCGCCAACCTCGGGCTCGAGCCCGAGATGCCCGTCGGAAAGATCGGCGTGGCGGTGTCGGGCGCCAACTCGAACCGGGTGTGGGCTATGGTTGAACACGAGCCCATGGGCGGCGTCTACCGTTCCGAAGACGGCGGGGGGACCTGGGAGCGCGTCAACGAAGACCGGCGGCTGCGCCAGAGGGCCTTCTACTACACCCGGATCTATGCCGATCCAGCCGACGAGGAAGTGGTCTACGTGCTCAACACCGGGTTCTATAGATCCGAGGACGGGGGCGAGACCTTCCCGCGTCAGATCTCGGTACCGCACGGCGACAACCACGACCTGTGGATCTCTCCTTCCGATCCCGAGCGGATGATCAACGCCAACGACGGAGGAGCGAACGTCTCCTTCAATGGCGGAGGGTCGTGGACCGACCAGCGTTACATGACGGCACAGTTCTACAGGGTCATCACCACCAATCACGACCCCTATTTCATCTGCGGCGCCCAGCAGGACAACTCGACCGCCTGCATGCCCTCGTCCGGCTGGAATCACCTCTCCGCAGGCGGAGGATTCGGGGGCGGAGGCCACTTCTTCAGCGTTGGCGGATGCGAGAGCGGCTACATCGCACCGCATCCCGTCGACCTGGACATCTACTATGCGGGCTGCTATGGCGGTTCGCTCTCTCGCTACGACCACGGGACCGGTCTGACCAGGGCCATCCAGGTATGGCCGGAGAACCCGATGGGGCAATCCTCCGAGGATCTCCGCGAGCGGGTGCAGTGGACCTTCCCGATCGTCTTCAACCGGTTCGATCCCGGTGTCATCTACACCGGAACGCAGAAGGTGTGGAGGAGCATGACCGAGGGGCAGAATTGGGAGCAGATCTCCGACGACCTGACCCGGAGCGATCCGGCGACCATGGGACCCTCGGGCGGTCCGGTGACCAAGGACCAGACCGGGGTCGAGACCTACGCGACCATTTTCGCCATCGCTCCCTCGTACCACGACGCCGACGTGCTCTGGGCGGGCTCCGATGACGGGATCGTGCACATTTCGCGTGACGCGGCCTCCGAATCGCCGAGCTGGACCGACGTCACCCCGCCCGGTGCACCGGATTTCACCCGCATCAACACCATCGAAGCGTCGCCCACCACACCCGGAAAGGCTTACGTGGCTGGAATCAGGTACCTGGTGGACAATGATCGGTCCCCCTACATCTGGAAGACGGAAGACTACGGGGCGAGCTGGCTCCGAATCACGGGGGGCATCCCCGAGGACGACTTCATTCGCGCGGTCCGCGAAGACCCCATGAACCCGGGGCTGCTCTACGCGGCCTCGGAGCGGACGGTTTACGTCAGCTTCAACGACGGGGCGTGGTGGCAGCCGCTGTCGCTCAATCTGCCTGCGGTGCAGGTATCGGACCTGGTTGTGGAGGATCACGATCTTGTGATCGGCACGCACGGACGTTCCTTCTGGGTTCTTCCAGGGCTGCACATCCTCAGACAGGCGCAGGATGCCCTGATGGAAACTGATGGAGGCGACCTCGCCGAGCGCACCGTTCTCTTCGACCCCAAGGACCCGGTGCGCCGCATCGACAACAGCGCCGAGGTCCATTACCGCCTCGCGGAGGAGGCGGACGAGGTCCGAATCGCCTTCATGGATGACGCGGGGAGCGTGCTGCTCGAGGCCGTCTCGCGTCCGGCGGCCGGCACCGACGAGGAAGAAGACGAGGAGGTGGAGCAGCCGCGACGTGGACCCTTCGGCGGTGGAGGAGGCGGAGGCGCGCGTCCGTCGAGAAGGGAAGGTACCAACGTCTTCCGCTGGAACATGCGACACGACGGCTGGACGGACTTCGAGGGCCGCATCTTCTGGGCCGCCGGGAACGCGGGACCTGCGGCCACGCCGGGAAGCTACAGCGTGGAGCTGACCGTCGACGGCGAGAGATACGTTCAGGATTTCGCTATCCTACCGAACCCGCGAGCGAGCGCGGAAGGGGTCACGGTGGAAGACCTGGAGGAACGCTTCGAATTCGCGGTGCGCATTCGGGACCGGGTCACCGACGCCAACCAGTCCGTGATCGACATCCGCCAGCTCAAGGAGCAGATCGAAGCGCGGATGGAGGAGAGCGACGACGGTCGTCTGAAGGAGATGGGCTCCGAGGTGGAAGGCAGGCTCGGCGGGATCGAAGAGGAGATCTACCAGGTGCGGAACCGGTCGAACCAGGATCCCCTCAACTATCCGATCAAGCTCAACAACAAGCTCGCGGCGCTCCTGAACCACGTGGAGGGATCGGAGCACCGACCCACCGACCAATCCTACGCGGTCTTCGATGCCCTCTCCGAGGAACTCGACGCGCAACTGGAAGCGCTGGCGGTGGTCATAGCCGACGACCTCGCGGCGCTGAACGAACTCCTCGAAGATCTGGGGTTGGATCCGATCGTCGTGAATCGACCGCCGATCGCGTGATCGTGCCGTGATTCGGGGGCGACAGGTTCTGCCGGCTTTGCTCGCGGGGCTGCCGTTCTTGACGGCGTGCTCAGTGGCGCAGGCCGAGAACCCGTTCGATCCCCGCCGTCAGGCTTCTTCCGAGATCGGCATCTCCATCGAAAACCAGAGCTTCAACGACTGTCGCATCCACGCCATCAGCGTCAGCGGGACGCGATTGGTGGGGCAGGTTCCGGGGAAGGCGACGCGAAACTTCACGATTCCTTGGCGACGGCTCGACGACCTCCGGCTGCGCATGGATTTCCTGGCGGGCGACACCTACAACACCAACGCCATCGACGTCGCCCCGGGCGACCGTGTGGAACTCGTCATTCCCGTCGATCCCAGGGGGGCGTTTCTGCGGAGGAGGTAAGGTCGAGGTCGGCTACCCGCCGGGCCACCCTGTCTCGGCGCCCTGGCGCGATTTCTCGAGGAGCACAAGTGAGCTTGGGGCAAGCCGGCCGATTCCGACCGAAGTGGAGCAGGGATCGCCGTCCGTGTCCGCCAACACCGTGATCCCGCCCGATGCGATCCGCCCCGGCCCGGAAATGGTCGTCGAGATCGACCCGAACGGGCGAGGTGGTGTACCGGCGCACGGTGGGCTAGCTTCCACCGTTCGAGCTCGTGTGGCGCCGACCGGTCGGACCGAACGCAGGACCTATTGGAACGCACGGGACATACGCTCTACCGGGGAAGGCGAATCATGAAGACGCTCCACATCATCCTTGCGGCCGCGATGCTGCCAATGCTCGGTCAGGCGCTGCGCTGCGCGCCAGTGAATGCGCAGGCCGTTCCGGCCGTAATCGAGGCGGTGACCATCCACCCGCCCGTCGCGGCGCGGTTCCAGTGCTCCGAACATCCGCTCGGCGCGGAGGACCACGTCCCCGACGCGCTCGGCGCCGACTGCGTCGTGGTGCGGCGGGACGGCGGACCGGACGGCAAGCTGCTGTCGCTTTACACGGGAGACGGAGCCCGCAACGAGGATTGGCACGGCTGGCGCGAGCCGCTGCTGGCACCCTTCGACGCGGTCGTCATCGTAATCCATATCAATCCCGAATCCACGGTTCCCGGCGTCCGGGGCTCGGGCCGTTCGAGCTTCATCGGGTTTCAACAGCTGGTCGACGGCCAACCCACGGATGTCTATGTCGCATACGCCCATGTCCGCGAGGTGACCGTATCCCCGGGTGACACCGTGCGGGCAGGCGACCCGGTCGCCCGCATCGGGAACAACGGTTCGTCGTTCCACCCCCACGTGCACGTCGGCGCATTCCGCGGCGAATTGATGCCGGAAGACGCTATGCCTCGTCAAGAAGACGCTGTGCCTCTTCAAGTGCGAATGGACCTGGCCGCTCTGGGACGGCTCCGAGGGACGGCGGGCAAATGAGCGGAGGCCGCTAGGCATCGACGGCTGATGCCCACATGAGCCGCCGAGTGCCGATCGGAATCGCTACGGCGAAACGCCTCCGCACGGCGCTTCACCGCTATCGGCAGGGGCCGACGCGGGACAGCTTCGGACGGCCCTTGGAAAGCCGCCCGAGGACTCGCCCTGAGAGCAAATCGGTGTGAGTGTGCGGGGTATGCTGGTCACTTGACGCTTCGCTTCGCATGGGCGACTGGAACACGCCGTTTCCGAGCTTGTCCGGTGTCGAGGATTCCACCTTCGTGGCATGAACCGCTACCAGAAGATCGCGTACAGCGCCGCCGCACCCCCGATCACCGCCGCAGCCCACCACCTCGCACCCGGGGCCGGCGTCAGATTCACCCCGTCCACCGCTCTCGGCAGCCTGCGGGGCTCGTCCAAGCCCAGGCGCAACGTAAGGAACGCCATGAAACCGCAGATCACGAGGAAGGTGATCGCCATATGGTGCAGGAAGGCGACTTGCGGCAGGCGCCAGAGGAGGAGCCCGTACACGGGAATCCCCAGGATCATCCCCCCGAAAGCGGCAACCGGCGGCGTGCGCGGCACGAAGATCCCGAAGAGGAACGCCGCCACGATCCCCGGCGAGATGAATCCCCAGAACATCTGGATGTATTCGAAGACGCTTCCCGCCCGCGCGACCAGCGGCGCCCACAAGCACCCCACTAGCACGAGCGTACCGGTCGTCAACCGTCCCACGGCCATCAGCCGCCGTGACGAAGCTTCCGGCCGAAGGTGGCGCTTGTAAAGGTCCATGCTGAAGATCGTGGCCGCCGAATTGAGCATCGAGTCCAAGGAGCTCATGACCGCACCGAAAAGCGCGGCGAACATCGCGCCGGTCAATCCAACCGGCAGCAGTTCGCGCATCATTACCGGGTAGGCCTGGTCGGGATTGGTCACTTGGTCAGCGAAGAGCTGGGCCGCCATGATTCCCGGGAAGACGATGATGAACGGGATCGCCAGCTTGATGAAACCCGCGAGAAAGATGCCGCGCTGGCCGTCGGCCAAGCTGCGTGCGGCGAGTGTCCGCTGGGTGATGAACTGGTTCAGTCCCCAGTAAAAGATGTTTGGTATCCAGAGGCCGCCGATGAAGACTGCCAGCCACGGCATCTCCGGGTGGTTCCAGGGCAGGACGGAGTGCAGCTTGCCTTCCGAGGCCTCGAGAAACGGTCCGACGCCTCCGATCGCCCGGAAACCCAGAACCGTCACCAGGACGCCGCCCAGCAGCAGCGCCACGCCCTGGATCAGGTCGGACCAGACCACGGCCTTGAGCCCGCCGTAGATCGTGTACGCCCCGGCGAGGATCCCGATCAGCCAGATTCCGGCCAACCTGTCGATCCCGAAGACGGACTCCAGCGCGAGCGCGCCGGAGTAAAGCACCGTCGCCAGCGCCACGAACACGTACGCCGTCAGGATGAACGCGGCCATGAGAGTCCGCGTGCGCAGGTC
Source organism: Gemmatimonadota bacterium (assembly GCA_021295815.1). NCBI lineage: Bacteria > Pseudomonadati > Gemmatimonadota > Gemmatimonadota bacterium. The sequence goes on from JAGWBQ010000005.1 coordinate 83,324, forward strand.
GTAGCGGAACTCCAGGTATTCGGGGATCGTGTAGATGCCGGCCTGCAGGAAGCGTGGTAGGAAGAAGAGCCCCACCAGAACCAGTGTGACCGCGGCCATCCATTCGTAGCTGGCGATTGCGAGGCCGATGTCGTATCCGCGGCCCGCCATTCCCACGAAGTGCTCCGTCGATATGTTGGAAGCGATCAGCGAGAAGCCGATCAACCACCACGGCAGGTTGCGTCCGGCGAGGAAGTAGTCGGCGGCGTCGTGTTTCCCGCGTGACGCGTAGAGGGAGACGCCCACGACAAGCGCGAGGAACCCGATGAAGGCGGCGATGTCGAGGGGCTGAAAGGAAGTCATCGACTGGACGGCTGGTGCTCGCTACGGAAGCCTCAACCGGCGCTCCGGCTCATCGTCTTCGCCTTCCTGAACCGCAGGCCGTGAAGAATCCGTCCATAGTAGTCGAATACCCGGCGGGCCTCGGGATCTTCGAAGGGATAGTCCGCACCGAGCTGAGTGGCGGCGGCGAGCCCGCTGACGAAGCAGGTCTCCTGACTGTTCACAAGCGTGTGAGCGCCGCAGTGCCACGATCTCCGCCTGCCTTGGATCAGGCTGAACAGCGGGACCAGGAGCGCGACCTGGCGCACGTCGTGAACCACATGTTGAAACCACCACCTGTCGACGATCTTCCCCTCGTCGATCGGCGTGATCGGATTGTACGTCACCAGACAGGGCTTGTCCGACTTTCCCGCCCACGGTTGCTGGTTGTGCATGATGTATGTGATTTCATAGTTGTCGGGCCTTGAGCCGTACTGCTCGATGTGATTGCTCCGCGTCGAAAGCGGCCTCGCATCATTGTCGGGAAGGACGGAGGCGTCGTGATGAACAATGGCATGGTTGTGAAGTTCGCTTTCGTAACGGACCGACGACAGGATGCAGCGCTCCAGCAGCGTGGTCCGGTCGAGAATCATCAAGGTCTGGTTCGCATTGCACGCGAAGATCACCTCGTCGAAGCTCTCCCGCGCTCCGTTCCCGTCTTCCACCACGACGTGGGACCGATGGCGGTAGACCTTGCGGACCGGGCGACCGAGGTGGACTCTGTCCCGGAAGCCGGCGGTCATGTGCTCGTAAATGCGTCGGGTGCCCTGGTCCCACGTCCGCATGGGCGTAGCCGACTCGATGTCGAAGAACTCGAGGTAGCGCGCGAACAGAGAAGCGGGCATGTCGAACACGTTGGTCGCCATCAGGAAGTTGACGAACATCGGCTTCAGCACCTTGTACCTGAAGTCGCCGGAAAACCCGGCCACGTTCAGAAGAGTCCCCATGCTGACGTAATTATACGGATTCAGCGCGTTCACGAACTTGGATCGGGCTCGGGTCAACCATCCCCAGCGGTGGAGGCGCTTCAGGAGTCGCTGGAATTTCGTGATCTCCTCTTGCAGTTGATCCCGGAGGTCGGACTCGAGGTCGTGCGCGTAGATGCGGCCCTGATACTTCACGCTGTAGCTGAACCGGGTATCCAAGAGTTCGATGCCGAACCGCTCCATGAGCAGAACCATGTGATGATACACGGACGGGATGCACGCCGTGACGGAGATGTCGAAGGGGATGGAGCCGCCGCCGTCCTGCGGCATGTCGGCCGTGACGGCGTTTCCGCCCACGCGGTCGCGGGCTTCGAACAACCGGAAGTCGAACCTGTCAGGATGGTGATGGAGTCCCCAGGCCGCTCCAAGCCCGGATATTCCGCCGCCCACGATGGCGACGCGCCGACGCTTCGAGTCTCGCTTGCCCGCCGTCATCCCGCGGCGTTCTTGCGCAGGCCCGGATAGAACTGGCGGCAGTAGAGACGATACTTGCCGATCGGGCCGTCGGTCCGGCACAGACGCGGTGGAGATTGATAGCGCTTCTCTTCCCAGATGACCACGTCCTGCTTTACATAGCGGATCTCCTCCCTAAGGGCGAGACGGACCATCAGCTTGTGGCGCAGGTTCACCGGGAGGAAGGCGAGACCCTTGAGGAACTGCCCGGGCTTGCGGATTTCGTGCACCTGGGCGACGATCGTCAGGTCGATGAAGGTGCCGTCGATCGGCGTCGCCAGCACCCACATGCGCGAGCGGATGCCGCTGCCTTTCTCGTGGACCTCGACGAAAGAGTAGCCCAGGCCATGGACGTGGGCGACAACCGAAACGTGGGAGACGACATCGAAGATACCGGCCACCCTCGATGTGGCGGAGAAGTTGAAGGCGCTCTTGAGGTAGGGGCCCTCGATCCGCATCTCGACCGGCCTTACGTCGTCGTATCCGTGCGTGTACTCGAGGTGCTCGACGTCCACGGAGTTTTCCGTCGTCTCCTGAGGATGGCCCTTGAAGCGGAGGGTGCGAGGCAGCGCCGAGCTCCACTTCGAGCCGTCTCTCGGCTCGGCCGGCAGCTCCCACTGAGGAGGTCGTCCCTCGTGGCCCCACCAGGCGAAGATCAGGCCCATGATCTCTCTGGTTTCGTAAACCTTGAGCTTGGCGGCCTTCGGCGGCGGAGCGTTGGGAGTGGAGACGCAACTGCCCGAGGTGTCGAAAGCGAACCCGTGGAAAGGACAGACGATACATCCGCCTCGCACGAGGCCGCCTACCTTCGGACCCATGTGGGAGCCCAGGTGCGGGCAGTAAGCATCCGCCACGCAAACGCGGCCGGTTTCGTCGCACCAGACGACGATCTCTCCACCCATCCATTTCCGTTCGATCAGCTTCCGCTTCTCGATGGACCGTCGGGTCGCGACGAAGAACCAGCCCTCGGGGAAGAGAGGAAGCCTGTCGATACGGGTCGGCGGATTCCTCTCTGCGGTTGTAGGCATGAGTTGGAAGGAGCTCCTGAATAGGTTGTTGAAGCCTGCATTCAAGACTGGGCAGGCCGCAGAGGATGCCGATGTCCCTTCACCCTGAACTTGAAGCTCTTACCGGGAGACGACTTCGGAAACGAGCTGAGCTTGAGCCGATAATTGCTTGGTACCAACTCCATATCGAGATGGCGGGCCATCAGCAGCAGATTGGCCGCCATGTGTAGGCGGGTCCATCCCGATCCTCCGCAAACGTGCGTGCCGACGCCGAAGGGGACGTAAGCCCCGGTCTGCCTGTGTTCGTCGCGAGGTTCGAGATAGCGGTCGATATCGAACGTCTCGGGATCCGGGAAGAATTCCTCCATGTAGTGTGTCGCCGTATATCCGACCAGCAATTCGCTGTATGCCGGAACTTCGATGTTCCCGACCTCGAAGGAATTCATCGTCGTGCGGAGATGCGTCGGTATGACCGGGTGGAGCCGCAGCACTTCCATGGAAAAACGGTGCGCCGCGTCGATGGATTCCGGACTGAGGTTCGCAGCGGTCGGATCTCCTCCTGCGAACAAATTGTCGGCCTCCGCGACGATCTGTTCACGGAAGCGCGGTCGCTTCAAGAGCTCGTAAACCGAGAAAGCCGTCGCGCTCCCCAGGTAGTGACCGGCGATCATGGGCGCGATGAACGCGAACCCCAGATTGGTCTCGGGCATGAACTGGGGGTCGGCGTGGTGCAGTTCCATGAGGTCGTCCACCAGGTCCCGACGTTCGCCCTCGCGCTGACCCGGGGTGTGCGAGGCGTGAATATGGTCGTACAGTTCCAGAACGCTTTTCTTGTAGCGCCGCATCCTTGGAGTGCGAAGCAGGAATTTGGGTAGCAAACGGTGCACGTGGACCAGCAGAGCCCGATACTCGAACTTCAGCAGGTGGTCGAGTATTTCCATGAGGTCTTCCGTACGTTCGATGCTCACGAAGAGTCGGCCTATCTGCTCTCCGATGAGTCCCTGGCAGGCTGCCTCCCCAGGTACGACCCGACCGGTTCCCCATCTCTCGAAGGTGCGCCGGCCGATCAGGAAAAGCTCCGCCAGCCGATCCTTGACCACCGCGCTCGAGCAACCGGCCCGCATGGCTCTGCGCATGCGGAAGTGGTCCGCTCCGTCGAGGCTGGCGACGGACCGCGCGGTTCCCCACTCCGCTTGAAAACCCTGGAGGTAGTCCCGGGTCCTCAGGTGGTGGCGGCCCTTCTTGGCCGCCCATTTGTTGACATCGGTACCCACCAGCGCCACCAATTCACGGCCGGGGAACTTGAGCTTGTATACCGGCCCCAGCTCCTTGAACGTCTCCGCCAGGAATTTGGGCACGTTCCTCGAGCGAAAGGCCTTCGAGGAGAGCATTTCCCACATGCCGACCTCCGGCATGGGCCGGCGTCTGCCGGAGCGCATGCTCGACGGCGGTCTGTACGAGCTCCGGATCGCGACCGCGATTCCTCTCGCGATCAGGTCCATTCCGGCGTAGAGCTCGATGAGGTCCTTAGCCTCGTCGAATTCGTCCGGATCGAGTATGGCGCGGAAACCGCCGCAGGAGTGAACGAGGGCGATGATGGCCACGTCGCGAGGCTCGGGAATCTCGCCGTCGAAGAGCGAGCGGAAGATCCGGCCCTTGATCTCCTCTCCGGTGCGGCCGTCCACCAACGGGTAACGACCGGTCCGCGTGACCTTCTTGGACAGGGACAGGAATCCGCCGGAGTCGGCCTCGAAAATACCCGCGTTCACCAACCGATTCATCGATTCGTCGCTTATCTTGTCCGAGCGCTGTGCGATTCGTTCCACCCAGAACCGTGGAGTACGGACGGTTTCATCCCGGGCGATCTCGGCGAGCGTGGGGTCCAGAAGCGGATCTCCGGTCGGGGTCGGATCGACCAGAATCAGCGACTCAAGGTCCGAGTCGATTCGACCTTCCAGGGAGAGGTCGAGGAGCACGCCCCCAGCCAGCGCACACGACATGTTCCACTCAGGGACGGGCACGAAATAGCCGGTGTCGTCGCTGTGCAGCAGGAGGAGGAGCTCCTCGGAAAATCGCATGTTACCTCCTTGAACCGGTTACATCAAAACCTGATCGGACCGCTGCGGCGATTGTCGAGCCATTCTCGTAACGAGCGATATTTAAAAACTATGGTCAACCGAGAATCCGTGCCAGTGGTCCCGCAACCCTTCGGAAATGGGTCGGATCGGTCTCTGGAAACTCGTGCGCGTAAGCGTCTCGTCGTTCCCCTCAACCCTCGCCGGAAATCAGGGACTCCGGTCGAGTCAGCCTGCCCGACCCCCGTTACAACCCCTTCGGCACGCGTGAGGGTCCTGAACGACATCGCCCCCCGGCCCGCCGCCGAGTACGTTCTCTACTGGATGACCGCCGCCCGGCGCACCCGATGGAATTACGCGCTGCAACGAGCCTGCGAATACGGCCGGACATTGCGACTCCCGGTCCTCGTGCTGGAAGCCCTGCGGGTCGATTATCCTTGGGCGAGCGAACGTTTCCACCGCTTCGTCATCGACGGCATGGCCGACAACCGGGCGCGTTTCGAGGCGCACGGCGTCTTCTACCACCCATACGTCGAGCCTCGTGCCGGAGACGGGCAAGGGCTTCTCGAGGCGCTCGCGACACACGCCGTCGTCGTGGTCACCGACGACTATCCCGCGTTCTTCCTCCCGAGCATGCTTCGGGCTGCAGCGGAGCGTATTCGAGTCCGTTTCGAGGCGGTCGATTCCAACGGCCTCGTTCCCATGCGGGCCGCCGATGGGACCTTCGCCACCGCCTACGCGTTCCGGCGCCATCTGCAACGCACACTCCCCGCTCATCTCTCTCACCTCCCGCTCCCCGATCCTCTCGCCGTTCACTCGGCGGGCGCACCGTCGCTCTCAGCCGCGATCCCTTCCTCCGTCCTCGCCCGGTGGCCCCCTGCCGATCTGACCCGACGGGACTCGACGATCGCCGCTCTGGACATCGACCGCGCGGTCGGTCCCACCGATTTGCCGGGCGGTCCCGATGCCGCCTCGGCCCGTCTCGCCGGGTTCGTCGAACGCCGTCTTGCCGAATACGCGCGGGACCGGAACCACCCAGCGCTCGACGCGACCAGCGGACTCTCGCCCTACCTCCATTTCGGGCACGTTTCAGCCCATGAGATCTTCCACCGCGTCGCGATGCGGGAGGGCTGGGAACCGACTCGCATTCATCCCGAAGCGAAGGGACAACGCGTGGGCTGGTGGGGGATGAGCGAGGACGCGGAAGCCTTCCTCGACCAGGTGGTGACTTGGCGGGAACTCGGGTTCAACCGCTGTCAACGCGTCGATCGCTACGACGCCTACGAGGCCCTGCCGCCGTGGGCTAGGAAGACCCTTCGGGAACACGCCGCCGATCCACGCGAATGGACCTACGACCGCCGAGCCCTCGAAGAGGCCCGCACCCACGATCCTCTGTGGAACGCGGCGCAGAACCAGCTCCGCCGGGAAGGCCGCATCCACAACTACCTCAGGATGCTCTGGGGGAAGAAGATTCTGGAGTGGAGCGACCGCCCGCGGACTGCGCTCGACACCATGATCGCCCTGAACGACAAGTACGCGCTCGACGGACGCGATCCGAACTCATACACCGGAATCCTCTGGATCCTAGGTCTGCACGACCGGGCCTGGGGACCGGAGAGGCAGATCTTCGGCAAGATCCGGTACATGAGCTCGGCCAATACCGCACGCAAGCTACGTCTGGGGAGCTACGTGGAGGATTACCGTTCGCCGTAGCCGACTCGCAGAGCAGCCGCCCGCTGGACCTTCCCGCGCCCCCGCCCGGACTCGTTCCTGCGGATCCGTACGACGACCTCGCCAAGCTCGCGTCGAACGAAAACCCGTATGGGCCGTCCGAGAAGGTGATGGAAGCGATGAACGCGGCCTGGAAATACTCGAACCGGTACGGCTATCCGGACGGCGACATCCACGAGAAGATCGCGGCGCACCACGGGATGGACACCGACAACATCATCATGAACTCCGGATCGGGCGAGACGCTCCGGGTGGCCGGGATCACCTATCTTCAGCCGAAGGAGAAGGTGGTCGGGGTCGAGCCCACCTACCTGGGCGTTTATCGCGTGGCGTCCGGGATCGACGCGGAAGCGATCGCACGCCCGCTTCGGGAGGACCACACCCAGGACATCGACGACCTGATCCGGGTCACGCGCCGCAACTACCGGGACGTCGGCATGGTCTATCTCTGCAACCCGAACAATCCGACCGGCGTGATCGTCCCCGACGACGACGTCCGCCGCCTCCTGGACGGCATCCCGGAGGACATCCCGGTGCTAGTCGACGAAGCCTACCACCACTTCATCCGCGATCCTTCCTACGACAGCGCGGTCAAGTACGTCGAGGAAGGCCGCAAGGTCGTTGTCACGCGCACCTTCTCCAAGATCTACGGCATGGCGGGCCTGCGACTGGGCTACGGCATCGCGCCGGCCGACATGATCGCCGAGATGCGGGCCTACGCCACCGGCACCGTCAACGCCCTCGTGCGCTGGGGCGGCGCGGCGGCGCTTGAGGACCGCGAGTCCGAGAAATGGGTCCGCGACACCACGATCGCGCTGCGCGAGGCGACGATGAGCGAGCTCCGCGACCAAGGTTTCGAGGTGATCCCGTCGGAAACCAATTTCTTCATGGTGCGCACCGGCCGCCCGGCGTCCGAGGTCAGAGACGAGTTCCGCAGGCGCGACGTGGCCGTGGGCCGCGACTTCCCGCCCATGCTGGACTACCTGCGGGTGTCGATCGGAACCGAGGAGGAGATGAAGCGGTTCATGGCGGGCTGGCACGAGATCTTCCCGAACGGGATGACGACGAGCGGAGTGCGGTAGGGGGGCGGTCGCGATCCGCGCGCCCCGGGACGACCGAGACGTTGCGGCCTGGCGAAACCTGACCTGTTTTCTCGACTTTCGACATCCTCGCCACCTTGACATCCTCGCCTTTCTCAAGCACTTTGTTCGGTAGCCGAACAAAGTTTGCGGGACACTCTCAAGGGGAGGACGCCAGATTGCTTCGCACTGACACCGCTCACGTCCGCCGGTCGGGTCGGGCCGCCACCTTTCGTCTCCGTCGCGCCTCCACCCTGCTCCTGGTCGCGCTTGCGCTCCCGGCGACGTCCACTTCCGCAACGGCCCAGACGCCGGACCGGGCCGCAGGCTCGGACCTTCCCGTCATCGAGCTGGTCAGGGACGCCAGCGGAACTCGGCTGCAGGTCGACGGCCGAGACATGATGGTGAAGGGCGTCAATTGGGACTACTTCCCCCGCGGAACCACCTACAACTACAGCTTCTGGACCGAGCCCGACGACGTCATCGAAGCGGGGCTGGACCGCGAGATGTCCCTGCTCACGGCCATGGGCGGGAACACGATCCGCACCTACGTGGGAATCCCGCCGAGATGGGTGCGGCATATCTACGAGCGCTACGGCGTATTCACGATCCTGAACCACGCTCTCGGACGCTACGGCGTGACGGCCGGCGGCGCGTTCAGCCCGAACACCGACTATTCGGACCCGCAGGCACGCGCCGTCCTGATGGCCGAGGTCGAGGAGATGGTCGCCGAACTCAAGGGAACGCCGGGCGTCCTCATGTGGCTCCTCGGCAACGAGAACAACTACGGGCTGGTGTGGAGCTCCGCCGAAACCGAGGATCTGCCCACGGAAGAGGCCAACGCGCTTCGCGCGCGCCACATGTACTCGCTCTTCGGAGAGGTGACGCGCCGAGTCAAGGAGATGGACCCGACCCGACCCGTCGCCATGGCCAACGGCGATCTCCAGTACATCGAGATCATCGCCGAGGAGGTCCCGGACCTCGACGTCTTCGGCACCAACGTCTATCGGGGAGTCTCCTTCGGAGATCTATTCCAGGAGGTGCGAGACGAGCTCGATCTTCCAGTGATGTTCACCGAGTTCGGATCGGACGCCTGGAACGCGAAGAACATGCACGAGGACCAGGCCACCCAGGCCAGGTATCTGCTCGGGCAGTGGCGGGAAATCTACGAGCAGTCGGCCGGGAAGGGACTGATCGGCAACTCCATCGGCGGCGCCACCTTCCAGTGGACCGACGGCTGGTGGAAATTCGGCCAGGAAGATCGGCTCGACATCCAGGACACCAACGCCTCGTGGGCGAACGGCGGTTACGTGGAGGACTTCGTCGAGGGCCGGAACAACATGAACGAGGAGTGGTGGGGGATCGTCGCCAAGGGCCCGACGGACAACAGCAACCTCTACGAGCTCTACCCCCGTGCCGCCTACTACGCTCTCCAGGAGGTGTACGAGCTCGACCCTTACGCTCCAGGTACGGACCGGGTCGCCATCGGCGAGCACTTCGCCTCGATCAGCCCTGCCGACATGACGCTGCGGGCGCAAGGCGACCGGGCCGCTCTGCTCGCCTCGGCTCTCGACCGCGTCAACGTCAGCGGCGTGCGCATAGAGCTCGAGACCTTCAGCACCGGAGGTTCCCTTGTGAGCACTCCCGCGGAGGCACCGGCCCGGAATCCGTCCTACCCGAGCTTTCGCGGCTTCGACCAGCTCCAGTCCTTCTACGCCGACATCGAGGCGCGACCGACGGGGAACATCATCGCGAACGTCTCGGTCAACATGCTCGGCGACGTACCCGTCAACCCCATCGACGAGATCTTTTACGAGAACCGGGGCCGAGCGCGCAACGTCCGGATCGACGGCGAGGACCAGCCTCTGGGGGACATCGAGAGGTTGAAGATCTACAACGCCCGGGTTTCGTGGGACGACGAGTGGTTCAACCTGGAGGGATTCTATCGGTCCGGACACTACCATTGGGGATACGAAGGCGATTTTTTCGGGCTCTACCAAGAGGCCAACTACGGGCCCGGCATCGACGTCTACAACGGGCTCGCGCCGGTCGGGGTCGAGATCGCCGGCAAGCGATGGCTGAGCGGAACCAAGGTGGCGGTCGGCCCCGAGCTCTGGTGGGGCGCCAACCCTGCGGTCCTGGTCAAGCAGGAAGCGACTCTCGGCCCCGTTCGGGGAACGGTCATCTACCAGGAGGATCTGGCCGAGGCGGGGAAGGCGGCGAGTTCGTTCGCCATCCCCTTGCCGCCCACGCGCAAGGCCACGCTGCACCTGACCGCGACCCGAGGCAGCCTGACCTTTGACGTCGGGGGCATCATGTCCGGACTCACCAAGGTCGACCAGGGCTTCCAGCTCGTCGACGGAGAGCCGGGCGACTACCGGGTCCTGCAGGACCGGATCAGGACCTCGGACGCGTTCGGAGCCAAGGCCAAGATCGCCTTCTCCCGAGGACGGATCAACTGGTATCTGCAGGGAGCCGCCATGGGCTTGGTAGCCGACGGAGGCGCCACTCAGGTCCAGACCTTCACCGGCTGGACGCTCAAGGATACCGGAAGCGGCAATCAGCGCAACCTGCTGACCGGAATGACCTTTCTGGCGGGCGACTGGCAGATCGCGCCCAACCTACTCTGGCGCAAGCCGCTCGTGGGCCCGGTTCCTTCCGGCGTGCCCGCCCCGGGCCGTCCGCGCAACATCCTCTCCGATCCCTTCGCCGTGCGCGGCAACCGCGAGACTCGGGCGGCCGAGCTCCTCCTCACCTACGATCCCACGCCCGCCACCTGGATGTACAACTGGGACAGCGATCGGCGCGAGGATGCGGCCTTCGCCGCCTCGATAGGTTTCGTCTACTTCGACTTCCCGACCACGCAGGACGCCGGCATCGGGATCTTCGCCGACGGACGCTCCACGTTCGCCTTCCCCGGCGCTCCTCCGGCGCGGGATCTGTGGGAGGTCAAGGCCCGGTTAGTCTCGAAGCGGCGGACGGGTCCCTCGTTGATCGCCAACATCTTCGCGGGCACAGGTGAACCCAACGGCGACGACCGGCGCGAGATCAGCCGCGCCGGGATCGACCTGCGCGTCATCGACGGCCCCGTCAAGTTCCACGGAATGGGGAGCCTGAACGACTGGGGTCCGTACGACTATCATCGCGACTTCAACCTCACCTTCCCCTTGCAGGTGATGGCCGACATCTCGTATTCGCTGGCTTCCCCGGACTGGTTCGATCTGCCGCAGACCCGCTTCGGGGTGCGGGCGACGATGCGCACTCTGAACGAGCACTCGCCGCGGTACTGTCCGCTTCGGACGCCCGACCAATTCGGAGCGCTGACGTGCAATCCGAACGTCGGCGGCGAGCTCGGGCGGGAGTGGGAAATCCGGACCTACCTGCACTTCGGGATGTAGCCGGAGCGTGAACCGGCTCTTTCCGCAGGCGCGGCGACACCTCAACGCGAAGATCGCGGACCGGTAGCGATGGTCGGTCCCAGCTCGACGATGACCGAGCTACCGGTGCGGGCTCTGCTCGCGCGCATGACCCTCGATCAGAAGATCGGGCAGATGACGCAGCCCGAACGGCTGCACGTCACGCCCGAACAGGTTCGACTCCATCACATCGGCTCGGTGCTCAGCGGAGCGGGTTCCCGGCCGGGCGACAACCGACCCGCCTCCTGGGTGTCGATGAACGACGCCTACTGGAGGGCGTCGATGGACGAGTGGGACGGCGGCCTGCCGATCCCGATCCTTTACGGTGTCGACGCGGTCCACGGCAACGCCAACGTGCGCGGCGCGACCGTTTTTCCGCATAACGTCGGCCTCGGAGCCGCCCGCGACCCGGATCTCGTCGAGCGGATCGGGCGGGCTACCGCTCGCGAGGTATTGGCCGCCGGTGTGGAGTGGACCTTCGCACCTACGCTGGCCGTGGCTCGAGACCCCCGTTGGGGACGCGCCTACGAGAGTTACTCGGAGGATCCGGCGCTCGTGGCCTCGTACGCCGGGCGGATCGTCAGGGGATTGCAGGGCGAGACGAACGGAAGGGATGCCGGGGCCGGTCCGGGAGGGCTCGGACCGGAAGGCGTCGTGGCCTGCGCCAAGCACTGGGTCGGCGACGGTGGCACCCGGGCCGGAGTGGACCAGGGAGACACCCTGGCGGACGAGGTCGAGTTCCGGCGCGTGCATGTCGCGCCCTACCGTCCCGCCCTGGAGGCCGGGGTCATGACGGTGATGGTGTCGCTGAGCAGTTGGAACGGCGAGAAGTGCCACGCTCACCGCCATCTCATCCAGGATGTGCTCAAGGGCGAAATGGGGTTCGCCGGTTTCGTGGTCTCGGACTGGAACGGGGTCGATGCGCTGGCCGACCACTTCGAGGAAGCGGTCGCGCTGGCCGTGAACGCCGGGATCGACATGTTCATGGTGCCCGAGACCTGGCGCGAGTTCATTGCGGCGGTGAAGGTGAAGGTGGCGAGGGGCGCGGTTGCGCGGGCTCGGATCGACGATGCGGTCGCTCGGATCTTGCGGGTGAAGTTCGCGAGCGGGCTGTTCGACCGGCCCCGGCCGAGTGCGCGCCCGGGTTCCGACGCGGGCGCGTTCGGCTGCGTCGAACACCGTGCTCTGGCCCGCGAGGCCGTGAGGAGGTCGTTGGTGCTGCTCAAGAACGAGCGTGGATCTCTGCCGCTCCACAAGGGCGCTCGCATCCTCGTGACCGGCTCCTCTGCGCACGACCGCGGTCGCCAGTGCGGCGGCTTCACCGTCGAGTGGCAGGGCGTGACGGGCAATGCCGAAATCGAGGGCGGATCGTCCGTCTGGGAGGGCATTCGCGAGCTCGCGCCGATGGCGGTGCTGCGGAAGGGCGGGGCGGGCGATGGCGAAACACCCGATCCTCGGGAGATCGCGCGGGACTTCGATGCGGCCGTGGTTGTCGTCGGCGAGCGCCCGTACGCCGAAGGGATGGGCGACATCCGCGAGGCCGGCCCGGTACGGGCGGGGACGAACCATCTGCCTTCCGGCCCCGGTGCGCTCGAGCCCTATGGAGACACTTTGGAGCTTGCGGCCCTGCACCCGGAGGCCCTGGCGACGATACGCGCACTGGCCGAGAGCGGGATACCCGTCGTAACGGTGCTGGTCTCCGGGCGGCCGCTGGTGGTGAACGCCGAGCTCGCCGCGTCGTCGGCCTTCGTCGCCGCCTGGCTCCCGGGCTCGGAAGGGGCGGGCGTCGCCGACATGCTCTTCGGAGACTACGACTTCACCGGGCGACTGCCGATGGCGTGGCCGAAAGAAACACCCGGTGGGAGCGGACGGCCGGCAAGGGCCGAGCCGCTCTTTCCGAGGGGGTACGGGCTGGGTTTGTAGCGGCCGACGCGTCGTGGGCGCCTTGAAGTTGCGTATCGCCCCCCCCTTACGCCACCGCCGTCTTTCCTCTCCGTCGTTCCAGTTCCTCCCGAACCTTCCGGGCGCTCTCCTCGGTGATCGGATACCGGTAGACGGCATAGAGCGCGATCGCGGAGGCCGCGAGCGGCACGAAGGCGTCGTAGATCCGCATCCGTAGGACCGTGTCGTCGGGCTGGTTGGCGCCGAGCGCGGGGTCGAGTCCCGTCGAATGGAGCAGGAAGCCGCCGACGAAGATGGCTCCGCTCTGGCCGAGCTTGACCACCCACCAGAAGATCGATCCGAACATCCCTTCGCGGCGCTCCCCGGTCGTGAGCTCGTCCAGGTCCACCACGTCGGCTATCATGGATCCCATGAGCGTGAAAAGGCCGCCGAGCCCGAAGGCCAGGAGCGGGGCGGGAAGCAGCGCCAGCATCGGGTATTCCGGCGTGTAGCAGAACCATTTGAGAGCGTAGCCCAGCATCGAGACCCCGGTCGACACGAAGAACGCGTTCTTCTTCCCGATTCTCGTACCGAGCCAGGTGACGATGGCGATCACGAGAAAGCCGGTCACGGTTCCCAGCGTCCCGACCACTCCAGCGAGGGCGGCCCCCTCCGCGACGTTGCCGCCGGTGATGTAGAAGGCGAATACCCAGAACTGGAATTGCGAGATCATGATGAAGCTGTTGAACATCATGAAGGTTGCGACGGAGAGCAGCAGAAACGGCCCGGTCTTGACCGTCTGCCACAACCCGCGGAGGAACTCCAATACGTGGCCCCATAATCCGGGACCGGCCGAGCGCGTCGGCTCGTTCCCGGCTTCGGTCCCGCCGCCTCGGACCCCACGTTCGCGGAGGATGATCGCGGGCAGCACGCCCAGCGCGATCACGGTCACGCAGATGGCGAGGGCGAGGAAGCGGGCTCCGTCCATCTGATTACGGAACCAGGCCGGGTTGGTCACGATCACGAGGAACCAGGGCCCGATCACGAACACCGTGTTGGACACGAAGTTCTGCACGCCCATCAGGCGGGTGCGTTCGTTGTAGTCGGGCGTGAGCTCGTACCCGAGCGCCACCCAGGGCGTGGCGAAGACGGTGTAGGCGAGGAAGAAGATCAGCGAGCCGATCAGGAAGTACCGGAAGTAGCTCGACTGACTCCAGCCCTGGCCGATCTCTTCCGGCGTCCAGATGTCCATGTGGACGTGCGTCATGCGCCCGGCATCGACGGGATTTGCGCCGAAGTCGATTTCGGCGATGCGCAGGTTGGTGTACCGCTTGACCTCGTCTTCCCCTACCGTGCCGTCGGCCACCTCCGCCCGGTCTCCGTCCGCCGACCAGGAACGGACCGGAACATCGTCGTACGCCCCGCTGAAGAGCGAGATCACGTCTTCAGGTCGTGCCGTCGGGACGGGCGCGGGTGCGGCAGGCTGCGTCAGGCCTTGTCGACCGTCCGGGAGCGAAGGCGCATTGTCCGGAACGAATTCGCCCGAAGCCGTTTCGGCGGGAGTCGTCGCGTCCCCGGCCGCACCGCCCTCGAGGGAGTCGTCGGAGCGATAGAGATAGACGTTGTCGACCCAGACCTCGGTCAGATCGCCGGAGAGGACGATCCGCGCCAGGTTGTCGCGAGTGGCCAGTCGATCGAAGTCGGCCAGCGGCACGTCCAGGCGCACCCAGCGTCCCGCGACAAGCTCCGGTGGGCGGATGATGATCTCGCCCTCCACATCGTCGATCGTCTCGACCGTGACGATCCCCTCGAGGGCCCTTCCCGCCGCTCGGAACCAACCTCCGGCTTCGTCCGCCTCGTCGTTCCCGCTATAGACGCCGTCAGCACCGAAATCCACCAGCTTCAGCCTGAGCTGGGTCGGCGCCGGCATCTGCCAGAGCAGGAGGAAGATGATCCCCGAGGAGATCGCGCCCACAAAGAGGTACGGCCGGCGTCGCCCCCACCGCGTCTTCGTCCTGTCCGAAACGAATCCGAGGACCGGATCGGTGAGCGCGTCGAAGAAGCGCGGCAAGCCCCCTAGCGCACCGACCGCGCGGAAGTCCATCCCCAGGGCCAGGGTGAGCACGGCCATCAAGTTGCCGATCCCCTGCGCAAGCAGGTTGTTCACGAACCCGCCGATTCCGTAGACGACCTTGTGCGGAAAGGATACGCGATCCTCCGCCGCGGTCGTCCGACTCACTGCTCGTCCGCCCGATAGACGCGCACCCAATCGACCAGCATGGCCTGCGGGAAGGCCGTGGATCCGTCGGGCGGTCCGACGAAATTGCCGCCCACCGCGACGTTCAGGAGGATGAAGAAGGGGTGATCGAACACCCACTCGCCGCCGGGACCGTCCCGGTCCACCGCATGGTAGCGCTCACCGTCGACGAACCAGACGATGCCGCTTTCGGTCCACTCGATGGCGAACTCATGGAAGTCCGTGTCGAAGCGGGCGCCGGTCAGCGCGTAGCGGGCGCCGATGCCGCCACCCGCCGAGTAGCCGGGCCCGTGTAGCGTGCCCAGAACGATCGACGGCTCCTGGCCGCGGTACTCCATGATGTCGATCTCGCCGCACTGGGGCCAGCCGACGGTGTCGATGTCGTCGCCGAGCATCCAGAACGCCGGCCAGATCCCCTGTCCGGTGGGCAGACGGATACGGGCCTCGAAACGGCCGTAGGTCTGGTCGAAGCGGCCCTGGGTCTTGATGCGACCCGAGGTGTAGGCGCTGCCCGCGTAGGATTCCCGCCGTGCGGTGATCGCCAGATTGCCGTCGCCGTCGAGCGAGACGTTCTCGGGTCGGTCGGTGTCGTACTCGAGCTGCCGGTTTCCCCAGTCGGTGCCGATATCGAAGGCCCACTTGGCCGGGTCGGGGAGCTGTCCGGCGGGTCCGTCGAACTCGTCGGACCAGGTCAGTGTCCAGGCGGGCTCGGTCCCTGCGCCGAAGCTGTCGCAGGAAGCGAGCACGAGACCCAAAGGCAAGAAGGATGTCCGAAGTGCGAGCCCGATCCGATCGAGCGAGCTCATGCCGACTTCGCCGCCGGTACCAACGTTGGATTGGCCAGGGTCGCCGCCAGCACGTGGGTAGCCGCACCCAGGGCGATGGAGAGCTTGCCCAGTTCGCTGGTTCGGATGTCCGAGGCCGCCGCCGAAGCCACCAGCGTGCGTGACGCGACCGCCTCCCGCAGCGGATCGAGCAGCCGGGAGCCCGCCCGGGCCAGGCTGCCTCCCAGGATCACCGAGCCGGGATTGAGGAGGTTGAGCACGCTGGCCACGACTATTCCCAACCGCACCGCGGCCTCTCTGACCACCTGGAGCGCAAGCGGGTCACCGCCTAAAGCGGCGTCTTCGATCGCGTGGATGTCGAGCTCGGCCCCGGCGAGGACGCTGCCCGGGAAGCGTGCGACAAGCTCCTCGGCCCGTTCGACCAGTTGCACGGTTCCCACGAAGGTGGCCAGGCAGCCCCGGTTTCCGCATACGCACTCGGGCCCGCTCGGATCGATCGCGACGTGACCTATCTCGCCCGCGACCCCGGTGGCTCCGCGGTAGACCTCGCCGCCGATCATGAGACCCGCGCCGACCCCGGTCGCGACCTTCAGGTAGACGAAGTCGTCGAGGCCGACCGCCTTCCCCCACCAGCGCTCCGCCAACGCCCCGAGATTGGCGTCGTTGTCCACAAAGACCGGCACGCCGAACAGGTCTTCGAGCCGCTCCAGCACACCGTGTTCGCGCCAGGCCGGCAACACCCGTTCCAGGACGCGGTCGGGCGAGGCTGGATCGACCGGACTCGGGACCGCCACCCCGACGCCCAGCAGTCGCGACCGCTCACCGTTCCACTCGGCCAGACACCGCTCGCCCAAGGTGGCGATCAGCTCCTCGGCGCCCTTCGGATCGCTGCGCGAGAGATGAGGCTGTTCCCGCCAGGCCAGCGTTCGCCCGCGCAGGTCGGTCAGGATCACAGAGACGTGCGTGGCGCCGACGTCGACCCCGAGGATCACCCCTGCTTCGTCCTGGAACCCGACGAGTATGGGACGCCGTCCGCCTCTGCTCGCTCCGGCCCCCACCTCCGCCACCAGCCCCGTGGCGAGGAGCCGTCCCACCACCGTCGAGATGGTGGAACGGGATCGCCCCGTTCTCCTTGAGATTTCGGCGCGAGAGAGCTCTCCTTTCCGCCAGACGAGCTTGAGGACGGTTCGGGCGAGGTCGTCGTCGGGTACGACCTCGATGCGAGATCGGCTCGAAGCTGAACCGCCCGACGACCTCGCGGAGGGTGGACCCGCTTCCGCCGCCACCCGCCGCGAAGTCGGACGAGCGCCCGAGGTCATCGGTGCAGATACACGTTGTCCACGTAGACCGTGTTGAGATCCCCGGACAGGATCAGCTGCGCCAGGTTCGCCCGAGCCGTCAAACCTTCGAACGCGGTCAGCGGGATATCGAAGCTGATCCACTGGCCCGTCGCCAGCGGCGGGTCGGATGCTGCGGTGAGCAGAATCTCGTGCTCGGTGTCGTCGCCCCCGGCGTACGCATCGTCGGCCCCGAAGTCGACGAGCTTGATCTTGAATGCGGCGGGATCGGCGGTGGGGTCGGGGGTCCAGATGTCGATCCTGAAGTGGGTCATCTCGTCGGCGTCGACGGTAGGCGACGTGAACTCGATCCCGGCGAAGACCAGGTTCGTGTACTTCTTCGTGGCGTTGCCGTCGATGGCGCCGTCCTCGAGATCGGCGTTGTCCCAGTCCGTCGACCAGGTATCGACGGTCACGTCGTCGTAGGCGTCGCTGAAGAGCGAGATCACGTCTGCGGGCTCGGTGGGCATGGCCGGCGGAGTCGCGTCGCGGCGGAAATAGACGTTGTCCACGTACACGGTGTTCGGATCGCCCGATATGATGAGTTGCGCGAGATGCTCACGGCCGGAGAGTGCCGAGAAGTCCGCCAGGTCGAGGTCCAGCGCCACCCACTCGCCGGTCGCAAGCCCCTGCTCCGCTGTCAACGTCACCTCGTGTTCGGTGTCGTCACCCCCGGCGTGCGACCCGTCCGCTCCGAAATCGACGAGCTTCACCTTGAAGGCCGCCGGCGGCTCGGTCGGGTCGGGGGTCCAGATGTCCATGCGGAAGTGGGTCATCTGGGCGATGTCGATGGTTTGAGACGTGAATTCGATTCCCGCGAAGGCGAGACCCGTGTACTTCTTGACGTTGTCGCCTTCGATGTCGGTGTCCTCGAGCACGACCTGGTCCCAGTCCGTCGACCAGGTATCGACGGTCACGTCGTCGTAGGCGTCGCTGAAGAGCGAGATCACGTCTTCGCCCGGGGGTGGGCATGGCCGGCGGAGGCGCCTCACCTTCGCGGAAGTAGACGTTGTCCACGTAGACCGTGCCGAGATCACCGGTGATGATGAGCTGCGCGAGGTGCTCCCGCCCGGTGAGGCGGGCGAAGTCCGCCAGCGGCAGATCCAGCGACACCCATTCCTCCGAGGCGAGTCCGGCGGCGGCGGTAACGGCAACCTCGTGCTCGGTATCGTCGCCCCCGGCGAAACCACCGTCGGCTCCGAAGTCGACGAGCTTGACCCGGAAGGCGGCCGGCTCGGCGGTCTCGTCGGGAGTCCAGATGTCCATGCGGAAGTGGGTCATCTGGGTGATGTCGATGGTTTGCGAGGTGAACTCGATCCCCGCGAAGCCGAGCCCGGTGTACTTCTTCACCGCGTAGCCAGCGAACTCGAGGTCCTCCAGCGTCGCCGCGTCCCATGGTGCCGACCAGGTGTCGACGGTCACGTCGTCGTAGGCCCCGCTGAAGAGCGAGATGACCTTGTTGGCCGGGTGGGAGGGCGTGGGAGCGGCCTCGGTGGGCGTCGGCACGGGCGGCGCCGCCATGCCCTCGCGGAGGTAGACGTTGTCCACGTAGACCGTGTTCGGATCGCCGGAGATGATGAGCTGTGCGAGATGTTCCCGCGATGCGAGTCCCGAGAAGGAGGCGAGCGGCAGATCGAACGACACCCACTCGCCCGAGGCGAGTCCCTCGGCCGCCGTGAGCGTGATCTCATGTTCCGTGTCGTCGCCGACTCCCGGTCCGTCGAAGACGCCGTTGGCGCCGAAGTCGACGAGCTTGATGCGGAATGCGGCGGCCTCGGTCGCGTCCGGCGTCCAGATGTCCATCCTGAAGTGCGTCATGTTCGAGGCGTTCACCGTCTCCGAGGTGAATTCGATCCCCGCGAAGCCGAGCCCGGTGTAGAGCTTGACCGAATTCCCTGCGATCTCGATGTCGGTCAGGTTGGCGGCGTCCCATTCGGCGGACCAGGTGTCCACGTTAACGTCGTCATAGCTGTCGCTGAAGAACGAGATCACGCTGTCGGCCGAGTGGGTGGGCGCGGGCGGACCGGCCGCAGGGCCCGGCAGGATCGCCACCGAAACGGCAACCGTCGCGCTCGCGCCGCCGACCGTGGCCGTGACGGTCGTCTCGCCGTCGGCCACGGCCTTGACGACTCCATCCGAACTGACCGTGGCGACCGCCTCGTCGGCGGAAGCCCAGTTCGCCGTCGGCGCCGGAATCTCGTTGCCGTTGGCGTCGGTGGCGGTCAGAGAGATCCGACGCTCCTCGTCGAAGGCCGTCAGCGCGACCGCCTCGGGATCCAAGGTGACCGTCGAGGCGTCCTGCATGACCGTCACGGTGCCGCTCGCGCTCAGACCGGCATGGGTCGCGGTGATGGCGGCTTCGCCGACGCCGGTCGCGGTCACGAGTCCGTCGGCGTCCACTGTCGCCGCTCCGTCGTTGTCGGAGGTCCAGTCCACCGTCGCGGAGGCGATGGCGTTCCCGTTCGCGTCCTGAACCTCGGCTGAGAATCGTACCGTGTCGCCGAGCGCGGAGAGCGTGGCGGACTCGGGCGTGACAGCCACCGCGGCCGGATCCTGACTGACCGTGATCGACGCCGTACCGGAGGCGGCTCCCGAAGTCGCAGTGATGGCGGCCTCGCCGACGCCGGTCGCGGTCACGAGTCCGGCTGAGCTGACCGTAGCGACCCCGCCGTCGCCCGAGGACCAGGCGACGGAGGCGCCCGTCATCTCGTTGCCGTTCTGGTCCCGAACCGTGGCTTGGAGCTGGACGGTCTCGCCCAACGCCGTGAGGCTGGCCGCAGCGGGAGCGACCTCGACCGCAGTGGCTACCGGCTCCGGTGGCGGGGGCGGTTCGACTGGGTCCTCGCCGCAGGCGAGCGCGGCGAACAGCAGGGCGGCCGCCGCACCGAGTACCTTCGGTCGGAGGCCTCTCCGGGCGTGACGTTCTTGCGAATTCATGGCTTCCTCTCAGTTGGATCTGCGGCTCCGCTGGCGGGCCGCCGAAAGTAGACGTTGTCGATGAAGAGTGTGTTCAAATCCCCCGAGATTATCAGTTGCGCCAGGTGTTCTCTGGCTGCGAGGTTCGCGAAGCTCGCGAGCGGCAGATTCAGGTGGATCCATTCGCCGGTCGCCAGTCCTTCCGAGGCCGTGATCGCGACCTCGTGTTCGGTGTCGTCGCCTCCGTCGTAGACGCCGTTGGCACCGAAGTCGACCAGCTTGATATTGAGCGCGGCTGCCGCCGTCTCGTCGGGGGTCCAGATGTCCATCCGGAAGTGGGTCATGCCGGTCGCGTCCAGGGTCTGCGAAGTGAATTCGATGCCGGCGAAGACCAGGTTCGAGTACTTCCTCGTCGCGTTGCCGGCGATCAGCAGCTCCTCGGTGTCGGCCTGGTCCCACTCGGCCGACCAGGTGTCGACGGTCGCGTCCTCGTAGCTGCCGCTATACAGGGAGATGACGTCGGCGGCCGCGTCCTGGGGCGTGGGCGAGGGTTCATCCGGAGCTTCCGAGACCACGGTTTCGCCGCGGAAGAAGAACATGTTGTCCAAATAGACGGTCCGGCTCGCTCCCGAGATGATCAGCTGCGCGAGATGATCGCGGCTCGCAAGTCCGCCGAAACTCGAGAGCGGGATGTCGAGCGAGCTCCAGGCCCCGGGCGTGATTCGCGGCGTCGTGGTCGGGGTGACCGCGACCTCGTGCTCGCTGTCGTCGTCGCCGCCGAAGACGCCGTCGGCGCCGAAGTCCACGAGTTTGACGCGGAAGGGACCCGATGTGGCCGTCCACACGTCCAGGTGCAAGTGCGTCATGGAGCCGGCGTCAATCGTCGAAGAGGCGAACTCGATGCCGGCGAAGACGAGGTTGCTGTACTTCTTGACCGCGTTCCCGGCGATCACCAGGTCCGCCACGTCGGCCTGGTCCCACTCGGCCGACCAGGTGTCGACGGTCACGTCCGCATAGGCGTCGCTGAAGAGCGAGATCACGTCCTCCGCCGCTACGGTGGGTACCGGAGGGGCGTCGTCCGGAGGAGTCTCGACGTTGATCGTGAGCGCACCTGAAGCTGGCGTCGGGCCCAGCGCGGCGGTGATCACGGCCGTGCCCGGGCTGACCAGCGCGATCGTGCCGTCGGGTCTAACTGACGCCACGCCCGCGTTCGACGAGGTGAAGGTGAAGTAGGCGGGCGCCACGCCCATGGTCACGTCGTCCCCGTTCACGTCGACGGTCAGCCGAGCGCCGTCAACGGCAAGTGTGCCGCCGACCTCGCCGCTGACGCTCCGGTCGGGAATCGCCGGTCTCGGATTGACGATCGTGCCGAGCCGCTCGAACTGCACGTCGTCGAAGTAGATCTCGTAGCCGACCGGATACTCCGAACCGTCGGCGACCAGGAAGAGGCCGCCTTCCTTGTCAAGGACCGAAGGGAGGGGAAGCGGAATGGCGTACTTGGTCCACCGGGTCGAGAGCGCCAGGTCGTCGAGCGTGGCCGTGAAGCGCGAAGCGCCCGTGTTGTCGTCGCCGATGCCGACCCGGTCGAGCGTAGCGGCCGTGCTCGAGCGAGCCCAGAAGGTCAAGGCGTCGAATCCCGTCAGATCCCGGGGCACGGGTGAGAAGAAGGTGCCGCCGGCGTAGCCTCCCGACGGATCCGTGGTCGCCGGAACCGAGAGCCGGAGGGCCGCCGTCCCGCGGTACACCTCCTCGCGCTCGATGCCGAGAGCGTCGACCTTGGACCCTCCGTACGCGCCGTAATGGAGTCCGGGCGCGAAGTCGTCGTAGAAGACCTCGGGCTCCGGCGGGAAGGTCGCCGGGTCGAGCTCGGTCAGGTTTCTCTCGCAAGCGGCGACGAAAACGAGCGGCAGAAAGGCGGCGGCGCAGGGTAGGGAACCGAATCCCCGCATACGTCGAAGGCCCGGTCGGCGGGCTGCCGGCGGTCCGTTTCCTCGCCGGTGTCCGCAGACCAAGGTTTGTGTAGCGGCGTTCGTCATCGTCTCCCGCTGTTTGAAGGCAGGTCCGACACGCGATCGCTGCGAGCGCATCGCCTTCGGACCGACTTTGTTCGGCTATCGAACAAAGTGCGGGAACGAGTGGAAGGTGTCAAGTGGGAAGGACGGATCTAGTCTACGTCAGCCACCTCCCAGCCGGCTCCTCGAGGAAGCCCGCCCCTCAGGAGCGGTCCCTACCTCCAGACCGCGACCACGACCGCCTGACCGACGAGCGCGACTCCGTTGTAGGCGACGTTCAGCCAAGCGAGCCCCGCCTTGCGCTTCTCGAACGCGACGGACTGGTGAGCGACCGGGAGCACGAAGCCGACGAGCGCCAGCAGTCCCACGTGCGCGCCGACCAGCGCGGAGCCGCCGGAGTCCTCGATCAGTTGAGCCAGGATGTAGGCGGTGAGCAGGGCCAACAGGAAGCTCACCCCGTACGTCTTCAGGGGGTTGAACCCCTCCTGGATCTCCTCGGCGGTCGTCTCCATCATGGCGAGCCAGCGCTTGCCGAAGAGCGGGCCGTACCAGAGCATGCCGACGATCATCGGCACGAATCCCGCGACCAGCACCGCGAGCAGGTTCACTTCATGCATATCGTTTTCCTCCGTGTGACGGCGTGAAGCTCGTCATGGTTCCTCCAACTTGCGTGCGTCCTCAACCCCCCGGCACCCGCGCCACCGGATACGCACCGCCGGCCTCCAGCCGGTCCGCCAGGAAGCCCCAGTTCGCGAAGCCGTCGTCCGATCGCGGTTCGAGAAGGCCGAAGAGGAGGCGGCCGAGCGGCTGATCGGTCCGCGCCGTCATGTCGCCATGCGCGGGCGTGAGCGTGGTTGCCCGGTAGCTCCCGAAGAGAGTCTGCTCGTTCCGGCCCTGGAAGGCCCGCTCCGTCGTGCTCACCGAATCGATCCGGAACGTCTCCGCCTCCAGCTCGACGGAACCCGCCGGTTCGAGAACGACCCCGTGGGCCTCGAGCCGGACCAGAACGTCCTCCAGCTCCGCCGGGATCAGGTAGGCCTCGGGAACGCGCTCCATGAGGGCGGGCGCGAAGGAAACGTACTCGTGCATCGGCTCGACGTACGTCGTGTCGGCGCGCAGCAACAGCGGACGGCCTGTGAGCGGATGGGTCTCCTCGACGGTCGCGCCCATCAAGATGTCGACCGGGGTCTCGCTTCGCCGGTGGGCGGCCCGAAGCGCGAGCGAATCTCCCGCGGTCAGGCTCTCATCCGCGTCCGCGACGATCCGGCGCACCTCCGCGGCGTTCTCGTGCACGTAGTCCAGAATCTCTTCGACGAAGTAAAGGGTCGCCGTCACTCGATCCTCGAAGCTCGCATAGGAGTAGGCCTCGCTCAGGATCGCGATCCGGTTCCGCAGCCCGATGTAGTTGTTGTTGAACCTCGGACGGTGGTCGAAGGTGTACCAGCCGCGCTCGCCACCGCGATTCGAGGCGTTTCCGTAGTGGTAGAACTCCCAGCCGTGCTTCGCTCGGATCTCGTCGGTCACGTGGGGCAGGAGGCCTTCGCGGAGGAATGCGTCGATCTCCGGAGGCGTGTTGGGATGCAGGGGAGGGGAATAGGTGAGATGGTAGGCGTGGCGAGTGCCGTTCGTCGTGTGCAGGTCGACGGCCACGTCCGGATCGTAGTCGTTGAAGAGCCGGGCCACCGACCTGGCCTCGGGCGAGTCCAGCTTCATGTGATCGCGGTTCAGGTCGAGCCCCTGGGCGTTCGGTCGCTGTCCCATGCCCCCGATCGGGCCGTGCTGGCGACCGCGATTGGTCAGCGTCACCCGCTCGTTCCCGTCGGCGTTGTAGATGGGCGCGAACAAAAGGACCATCGACTCGCGCCACTCCTCGTGATCCCCCTCCACGAGATCGCGGAGCAGCATCTGGAGCGCTTCCTTTCCGCAGACCTCGCCCGCATGGATGTTGCCCTGGAGGTAGACGACGGTCCTTCCGGAGGCGCGGACGGCCTCGGGCGACGGATCGTCGAGCTCCCCGACCACCGCCATCGGCAGCGCGCGTCCCTCGTTGGTGTGGCCGAAGGTGGTGTAGTGAACCGACGGATCGGCTTCGGCGGCGCGGCGCAGGAAGTCGACCACTTCGGCGTAGGAGCTTGTCTCGCGGAACTCGGTCCGTTCGGCGCGAGTGAGGAGGGGCTCCTGACCGTCGGCGGCGCAAGCGGCGAGCGTCGCTCCGAGAAGAACGAAAGTCGGTGGGTTCCTGAGGAGGAGTTTCATGCTGGATTCGCTTCCTGGGTGGACGTGCCGACTATCCGGTGCCGACCGCGGAAGCGTATGATACCGCGAGGACTTGAAATCCGCACCGGTGCATTGAATCGAAGCCGGGCGGAGCTTCACTCGCCCATCCTCCCCCTCACCCCCCGACCCAGCCCACCACCCGCAACGGCCCCCCGCTCCCCCCCTCGATCTTCATGGGCAAGGCCACGATCCCCGACCCCGTCGCCGGCAACCGCTCCAGGTTCATCAGGTTCTCGAACCCCACGACGTTCCGTTCGTACAGGATCACGTGCGACCGGAAGTCGCTCGATTGCCCGTAGTCGATGCTGGGCGTGTCGATCCCCACCGCCGCGACCGAGCGGTTGTCAACCAGCCACTGCGCGGCCTCGGGGCCGATCCCGGGAAAGTGCAGTTCCGGCACCGCCTCGGGCCCGGTGAGGTCCGTGCCCAGATAGGCCGAGCGGTCGTCCCAGCGCGACGACCACCCAGTGCGCACCAGCAGCGCCGTCCCGTCGGCGAGTTCACCGTGCTCGGCCTCCCACGTCGTGAGATCCTCCACTGTTAGCTGGTAATCGGGATCGGCGGCCGCCGCGTCCGAGATGTCGACCACGGATGCCGTGGTGATCAGGCTCGACAACGGAATCTCGTCCACCGTCATGCGCCCTTCGGCGAAGTGGATGGGCGCGTCGAGGTGGGTGCCGCCGTGTTCGGCCGATGCGAAGGCGTAGGACGCGTAGAAGAACCCGCCCTCGGTGCTGCCGTACGCCAGTTCGGTGAGTCGGAAGCCCGCCGTGTCCGTGGGCCAGTAGATGGTGGAGGGCCCGAAGGCGTGCGCAAGGTCGATCCACTCGCCCGCAGCGCCGGTGAAGACGGCCGTGTGGTCGGGGGCCGGGGCATCCCGCAGGCATCCCGCGGCCAGAAGGGGGCCGGTCAGGGCGGTCAGCACAACTGTCGCTCGGGTCATCTTCCTTTGATCCCATAGTCAACTCGACTTCGCGGTGCGCCGTGGAAAGGCGCGCTATTGAGAGGAGGATGGAGGAAGAGGGTTAGCGGGGCAAGGGGCAAGGGGCAGCGGGGCGAGCGACCCGGCGGGCGTGGCGGAACCCGGCATGGAAGTGATGTTCAGCCGCGGGATCCCGGACGCCGCCGCCTGGAGACGGTGAGCGCTGCGCGAAGCTTCGTCCGACCATCGTCGGAACTCCGTCGGAGGAGGCGGGTTCGCTGACGATCCGACGTGACGCCGCGGGCGCCGCAGGCACCTCTGTTCTCATGCAGGTCATCCCACTTCCCTCCGCCTCCGTTCCCGGACCCAGGTTAGGTTAAAGCCGAGTCGAAATCCAGTCCAGCTCAATCGGTCCTGGCGGCTTGGCCGTGGACCTGCTTTCGC
>JAGWBQ010000006.1:0-506 GCA_021295815.1 Gemmatimonadota bacterium
GACCTGCACGAATGGCGTAACGATCTGGGCGCTGTCTCCTCCGCAAGCTCGGCGAAATTGGAGTCTCGGTGAGGATACCGAGTACCCGCGACAGGACAAAAAGACCCCGTGCACCTTTACTACATCCTGTCATTGGATCTTGGCACTGCATGTGTAGCATAGGTGGGAGACGTCGATCCGGGAGCGCCAGTTTTCGGGGAGTCATCGGTGAAATACCACCCTTGTGATGTTGAGTTTCTAACCCAGGCGAGTGAATCCTCGTCGGGGACAGTGGCAGGTGGGTAGTTTGACTGGGGCGGTCGCCTCCCAAAAAGTAACGGAGGCGCGCAAAGGTTCCCTCAGTGCGGTCGGCAATCGCACGAAGAGCGCAAAGGCATAAGGGAGCTTGACTGCGAGATCGACGGATCGAGCAGGTACGAAAGTAGGTCTTAGTGATCCGGCGGTTCCGAATGGAAGGGCCGTCGCTCAACGGATAAAAGGTACGCCGGGGATAACAGGCTTATCGC